>NZ_LIPP01000083.1 GCF_001418335.1 Streptomyces aurantiacus
CGTGGGGCATCTGCGCGCGGTGAACAACAACTTCCTGGACAGCTACCAGCTCAAGTCGCAGAACGCCGTCCTGGACGGCACCGTGGAGAGCGTCGAGAAGAACGCCGACGGCGGGTTCCGTGTCGTGTTCCGCTACGCCCGGACCACGGAACGGCTCCGCGAACTGCACTACGACCGGATCATCCTGTGCGCCGGCTTCCGCTTCGACGCCGACGTCTTCGATGAGACCTGCCGTCCCACCCTCGTCATCGACGGCCGGTTCCCCGAGCAGACTTCCGCCTACGAGTCGGTGAACGTACCGGACCTCTACATCGCCGGCACGCTGACCCAGCAGCGTGACTTCAAGAAGGGCACCAGCGGCTTCATCCACGGGTTCCGCTACGGGGTGCGTGCCCTGCACCGCATCACCGGCGCCCGCTACCACGACGTGCCCTGGCCCGCCAGGCCGCTCCCCGCGGCACCGGAGGTGATCGCCGACGCCGTCGTCGCCCGCGTCAACCGGTCCTCCGCCCTGTGGCAGCAGTTCGGGGTCCTCGGCGACGTGGTCGCCGTGGACGGGGACCAGGCCCTGTACCAGGAGGAGGTCCCGCTGACGTACGCCGTCGACGGCGGCCTCGGCCCCGCCGCGCACCGCTTCGTCGTCGACCTGGAGTACGGGCCCGACCACGAGGGCATCGACCCGTTCGACGCCACCGTCCCGCGCGTGACCGAGAACGATGCCGAACACGCGATGGACTCCAGCTATCTCCACCCCGTCGTACGCCACTACCGCGACGGTGTCCTCACCGGCACACATCACCTGGCGGAGAACCTGGAGAACGAGTGGGACATCCCGGCGGTCCATCAGCAGCCGCTCGCCGCGTTCGTGAAGACGTGCCTTGTCTGAGCAGTTCCCCGGCGGCGTACTCGACCTCCTCGACGCGGCGGGCGGCCGCCCGGTGTTCGAGCACGCCGGCCGAACGGTCTCGGGAGCCGAACTCCTCGCGACAGTACGGCGTGTGACCCACGGGCTGCGCACGTACGGCGTCGGCCCCGGCGAGGGTGTCGCCCTGTTGCTGGGCGTCAGCCCTGAGGCGTTCGCCGCCGTCGTCGCGGCGCATGTCGTCGGCGCCCGCGTCGTCGGGGTGCGGCCGGGCCTGACCGAGCGCCAGCAGCGGCACCTTCTCGCGGACACCGCCTTCGAGGTCACCGACCGGACCGCGGGCCGGGGCGGTGACCGGTCCGGGAGGGTCCTCGTACTGGACGATCTCCTGTCGGCGGTGGCGGACGACGGCGTCCGGCCGGAGGTCTCGGCACGGCCGCAGGACGTCGCCCGGCTCATCCACACCAGCGGAAGCACCGGCGTCCCCAAGGCCTGTGTCCAGACCTACGCGGCGATGACCGCCGCCTGGACCCTCCGGCCGGCCGCCTGGCCGCCCGCCGTCCGCGAACTGGCCGCACGCCTGGACCGGTTCCTGGTCTTCGGCACCCTGGCGAGCCAGGTGATGATGGAGTACGGGCTCCTCACCCTCGCCGCCGGCGGCACCCTGGTCACCGCCGAGCGGCCGGACTTCCCCGACAGCATCGCGCGGTACCGGGCGACCGCGAGCGTCATCACCGTGGCCCGGCTGACGAAACTCGTGGCGAACCAGCGGGAGTCGCCCCAGGACCTCGGCAGTCTGCGCGCGCTGATGGTGTCCGGATCCCCGCTGGAGCCGGGACGGCTGCGCGAGGCCGCCGAGGTGCTCGGCCCGGTCGTCTTCCATGGGTACGGCCAGACCGAGACCGGCATGATCTCCATGGCCACCCCGCAGGACGTGCCGGGCTCCCTGGGCGTGCCGCCCGTCGACCTGGAGGTCCGGGACGCCTCCGGCCGTCCCGTCCCGCCCGGCACCGACGGCGAACTCTTCGTACGGACCCCGGCGCAGAGTGCCGGCTACTGGCGGGAACCCGCCCTCACCGCCGAGGTGTACGTCGACGGCTGGGTGCGCACCCGCGACCTCGGCCGTCTCGACACCGAGGGCCGGCTGTGGCTCACGGGACGCACCCGCGACGTCATCATCGTCAATGCCAACCTCTACTACGCCGGCCCCGTCGAGCGGCTGCTCGCCACCCACCACTCGGTGGCCGAGGCGTACGTCGTCGCCGTCCCCGACGACGACACCGGCGAAGCCGTGCACGCCTTCGTGGTGCCCGCCCCCGGACACGTCCCGGACCTGGGCGAACTGCGCGCGCTGGTGACGGCGAACCTGGAGGAGGCGAACACGCCGACCCGGCTGACCCTCATCCAGGAGGTACCGCTCACGCCCGCGGGAAAGCCCGACAAACAGCGGCTGGTGCCGGACGACGGTGTTACGGGCACGGCTGGACCGTGATGAGGGCGAGCAACACGAGCCCCCGGCCGCCGGCCCCCGTCTCCCTGCGCCGCATGACGCCGCCGCGCCGACAGCGAGCCGGCCCCCGGCGGCCTGACGGTCAGACAGGAGACCGGCCCGGCGCCCTGCTCCCACTGGCAGAGGACTCTCTCGACAGTTGTCGGGACCGGGGACGGTACTCCACCGGCTGATTCGGGCCGCCCGCGCCGGGCGAATGCGCACGCGGCCGGCAGCCCCACTCGTGTGACTGAGGCTGCCGGGCGGGCCTCCGGCCGGCACCTCTTACGACCCCGGTCCGTGTTCGGAACAGCGCTATCCAAGGCGCCTCACCACGCTGATCTCTCGTTGATCCAACTGGATCGTCCTGTACCGCGACGACTACGGATCACGGCAGCAGGTCGGCCATGCATGATGCGCCGACACACAGCAGCGTGAGAGTGCCCAATGCTCCTCGCTGTACTGGATCATCCGAGGGCGGGCTGGCCACCCATGGCGCTGAGGGTGGCGCCGTTGACGTAACTGGCGTCGGCGGAGGCCATGAAGGCGATGGCTCCTGCGATTTCCTCGGGGTCGGCGAGGCGCTGGAGGGCGACGGCTTGTCCGGCGGATTCGAAGGCGTCGCCGTATGCGGCGGTGCCTTCGGTGCGGGTGGGGCCTGCGGCGACGGCGTTGACGCGGACTCCGGCGGGTCCGTATTCGGCGGCCCAGAGGCGGGTGAGGGATTCCAGGGCGGCCTTGGTGGCTCCGTAGATGCCGCTGCCGAGACCTGGTGTGTTGGCGGCGCCGCTGCTGACGTTGACGATGGCGCCGTGTCCGCGCTCGGTCATGCCGGGGGCGAGTGCCTGGACGAGAAGGTAGGGGGCGCGCAGGTTGATGGCGATGTGGGCGTCGAAGGTATCGGGGGTGGTGTCGGCAGTGCGTGCGAAGTGGAAGATGCCCGCGTTGTTGACCAGGATGTCGACGCGTCCCGCCTGCCGTTCGGTCTCCTGGAAGTAGGCCTGGACGGCGTCCGGTTCGGTCACGTCGAGCAGGTGGGTGTGTGCGGTGCCCCCTTCCTCGCGTATCCGCTCCGCGGTGACGTCCAGTGCGTCCTTGTCCCGGTCGGTCAGATACACGGTGGCGCCTTCGCGGGCGAAGATCACGGCGGTGGCACGGCCGTTGCCCCAGCCGGGGCCGACGCTGCCGGCGCCGCTGATGACGGCAACCCGCCCGGCCAGGCGGCCGGGCCGTGCGGAGGGCACGTCCTGGGTCACGGGTTCTCCCTTGGTACGGGCCCGGTCCGGGCGTGAGGTGAAACGCCGGCCCGGGCATGGGTCGAATGACGCGCAGTCGGGTCCCGTCCGGAGGCGAACGCCGTGTGCGGCGCGGGACGCCGTACGTCGGGCGGGAGAGCGTCGGATGCTGTGCCCCGGAAAGACACCGCCGGAGCCCTCGACTGTCGACAGTCTCACTTAGTGTCGACAGAAAGTAAACAAGAGGGCCGATAAACGCAGCCCGCTCCCCTTGATCGACGCATTAGTGTCGACAGGTGGTGATGGGTGATGCTTGAATGGCGCGCAGCCAGACCCGTTCCCGTACGTTTCCGGAGGGATTCATGGACAAACCGGCCGTCTTCACCGACGAAGAGATCGCCCGCTTCCGCGCGGAGCTGGCCGGCAAACGCTCGCCGGGCGCGTACGAACCGGGCCGCTGGTCGGTGAGCCCGCTCACCCGCCGCCCCGACGTCCGCGGGCCGATGCCCGGGGCGGTGCGGCTGCGCGACGCCACGCTGCGATCGGTGGAGACCCTGCCCGGTGTCGTCGCCTCCACCGAGGCGAAGGAGGCCTACCTGCGCCGGCTCGTCGGCGCGGGTGTCCGCGAGGTAGTCACGGCCGGCATCGCCGGGCGCGACGACAAGGCGTTGCGCGCCGAGGTCGAGGTCATCAAGGGCGAGAACCCGGACTGCCGGGCCGTGCTGCCCCTGCTGCGCAGCACCGCGGACATCGACCGCGCCGCCGACGCGGGCTACGACGCCGTACAGGTCTGGGTCCAGGGCCTCGGCGAGGCGTCCCTCATCTACAACCCGGCCGTCTACCAGCAGGCCTGGCGGGGCGAGGACTGGCGCGGCCCCGCCACACCCCGCGGGCGCGACGACGTCCTCGCCCGCGCGCTGCCCCTGATCCGGCACGCCCGCTCACGCGGACTGGACGCCGTCGTCCCGATGCTGATGGTCTCCTACCTCACGGACGAGATCCTGGCGGAGTCGGTCACCGCGCTGACGGACGCGGGCGCCACCGAGCTGACGCTGTTCGACGGGCCCGGCGCCATGAGCCCCGAGGCGTACGCCCATCTGGTCGCCCGCACCAAGGAACTCGCCCCCGGTGTCGAGGTCGGGCTGCACCCGCACAACACGTTCGGCCTTGCGGTCGCCTGCGCCGTCGGCGCCGTCCGGGCCGGCGCCGACGTCGTCGAGCTGTCGGTCAACGGCTACTGCGGCGGCCCCGGCAACGCCGACCTGGCCGCCACCGCGCTGGCCTTCGAGTCGCTGTACGGGGTAGGGACCGGCATCAGGACCGAGCGGCTCACCGAACTGGCCCGCGCGGGCGAGAAGCTGACGGGGTATCACCTGGCCTGGAATCACCCGGTGACCGGTACGAGCGCCTTCTCCTGGGGCGGGATGGACCTCATCACCCAGGAGACCGCGATCGATCCCCTGCTGCACAACTGCCTGGAGCCGGCTCTCGTCGGCAACGTACGCAAGGTGCCCTTCACCCCCGACAGCGGCCCGTACACGCTCGCCGACAAGCTGGCCGCACTGGGTGTCGACACCACGGTCGCCCAGGTCGACGAGATTCTGCGCAGGGCCCGCGAGATCATGGCGGGCGAGGCCCGGCTGCTCTCCGACGCGGACCTGGCGGCGCTCGCGGGCGAGGTGGCGGACGAGCCGCCGGCGTGCGCCGAGGCCGACGGGGGCGGGACGGAGCGATGACGACGTCCCCGGTCCCACCCGGCCGACTGCCCCTCCTGCACCCCGATCTGCTCTCCGCGGACCAGCGACTGCTGTACGGGGAGATCACCGGCGGCCCGCGCGCCGACGGCCCCCAGCTGTTCGCCCTGACCGACACCGAGGGACACCTCAACGGCCCGTTCAACGCGATGCTGTTCAGCCCGCGGCTGGGCCGCGGCCTCCAGGGCCTGGGCGCGGCGATCCGCTACCGCACGGACCTGTCACCCCGGGTGCGGGAGACCGCGATCCTCGTCGTGGCCGCCGTCCGGGACAGCGACTTCGAGCGGTACGCGCACGAGCCGCTGGGCAGGGCCGCCGGACTCACCGAGGACGACGTGCGCGCGCTGCGCGAAGGGTCCGACCCCGGTTTCACCGACCCGTTCGAACGCGCCGCGTGGTCGGCCGCCCGCGTCCTCGCCGCGCCCTCGGACCCGCTCGACGACGACTGGTACGCGGCTGCCCGCGCGGCCCTGGGCGAGACCGCTCTCTTCGAACTCTCCACGCTCGTCGGCTACTACGCCACGCTCGCCCTTCAACTGCGCCTGTTCCGCGTGCCGGTGCCCGACACACCCGGTCACCCGGCCCTGACCACGAAGGAGGTCGCGGCCCGTACCGGAGCGCCGGTGCGGGACTGAACCGTGCGCCGTCGGGTGGGCCCGTACGAGTTCACCCCGCTGCCGGCCGGCGGCGTCGGCCACCGCGATGGTCCTTGTAGCCGACATCAGGAAACTCCAGTGGATCGTCCACGCTCGGGCCGTGTCACCAACTCAACCAGTCGTCGACCGGGCAGCACATGCTCCGCTGATGCGCGTGCATACGCATCCGTACACAGCCGGTCCGGGCGCGGCGCGGCACCCTGGGCGCGTCGCCCATGACCTGTCTCACCGTTGGTCGTTCGCCTGGAGGCTGTTGAGGGTGGCTCTGGCCCGCTCGCGCATGGCCGGAATCAACTGCAGGGCGGATTGCGGAAGGTTCGCCGTGATCACCGCGAGCTCGGCGGGCGTCCCCGCCTGCTCGAAGAAGCCGAGGCCGAGGTGGGCGCCCACGGACGGGGCCGAGGCGATCACCGAGCGGGAGAACTCCGTCCAGGCCGCGTCGGACACATGCGCCGCCAGCGCGGGGAACAGCAGCGTTTCCCCGTGCTCAAGGTGCGTGTCCACCAGGTCGCGTACCACCGTTGCCGCCATGACCAGCTCTGTCCGGTCCTCACCGCCCCGCAGGGCGACGGCGTCGAGCGTGTCCAACGCCGCCTCCAGGTCGTCGTGTTCGGCGCTGAGTTCGATGAGCCCGGTTCCGCCCGCGGGAGCAGCGGTGATCAACTGCGGCCAGAGCATGTTCTCTTCGCTCTCGTGGTAGTGCAGCAGTCCCGCCACCAGGAAGTCCCGCAGTTCTGCCAGTGCCGCCGACGGGACGGTGTCGCGCTGCGCGGCGTCGGCGAGCAGGGATGTCGCAACCCGGTGCACCCTGTGCAGCAGGCGCGCCTCGGAGATGGCCAGGGACTCAGGTGGGTCGATGCTCATAGCAGAGTCCATCCACTTAATCAAGGGTCCATGGGTCATGGAAGGTGAATGTTTGGGCCCCTGTCATATCATGCGGTTCTTAGAGGGCAGGTGGCTCCGCCCCGGCGTCATCACGGCTGAAAAGGTCGGTCACATGGCTGGCTCAACCGGCGCTCAACCGGCGTTCGACCAGGAGGCGCCTCGTCGAGCGGGCGACGTTCCGGCGGCAGGCGTTCCGCCCGAGCCGTCGACGGGAACGACCCGCGATCAATGCCCGGACAAAAACGGAATCCCCGGTCGGATTTTCGGTCCCGCAAAAGCCTGGGGGCTTTCCAGGACCGAAAATCCGAGCAGGGATGATCAATGGCTGGGCGCGTCGAGACTGGCGCCGATCAGTTGGAAAGCCGCGGAATCCCTTCGTACGCGGTGACGTCATGGGCAGGCACGATGTGCATGACGTCTGCGAGCGCAATCATGCGAAGCAGGTCGTCCCGCACCAGTCCGGGATCGGTGTCGGCGAGTTTGCGCATCAGGAGTGGCCGCTCGGCACGACGGCGGATGCCATCGATTTGCCACGTCAGGTCGCCGACAAAGGCGTATCGCCTGCCGGTCGGCAGCGCGACGAAGACGATCACGGAGCCAGTTGTGTGGCCTCTGGCCGGGACGACGACGACCGAGCCGTCGCCATACAAATCGAAGCTCGACGAGAAGCCGAGATAGGCCGGTCCGTCGAATTCGTATTGCTGAATCCTGTGCCCTGCCGAGACAGCGCGGAACACTTTACCGCCGCGATGTTCGTTCGCGTATCGCAGTTCACCTTCATTGATCCAGACGGGGACCTGAAGGCCGTCGAGACCGCTGACGTGATCCCAGTGGGAATGCGTCAGCAGCACACCGCGCAGCCCGCCACGGTCGTATCCGTGGGCATCAAGTTGCTCGCTCGCAGTGCCGTTCACCTGGTACGGAGCGCGCTCCATCCGCGGCAGGGACTGAATGTGCGCCGCGACGTGAGAGCCAAAGCCCGCATCGATCAACAGATCACCCTTCGGGTGACGCAGCAGAGTTGCCGTCGCGGCGAAACGGCGCTTCTCGCGGAACGAACCACCCTTGAAAGCGAACGCCGCCCTGGTCTCGTAGGTTCCGGTAGGCAATTGATACAGGGACATCTCAGGTGGCGGCGCGGCCTCAGGGAGAGGCCCGGTCCAAGGAGAAGGTATTGGCAGGGGTGACATCTATGGATAGTCCGACATCGTCGACCCGAGTGTCCAATACCTGTCCGGTCGGCGCGATACCTCTGGGGTATCGGACCGACCGGACAATCGCCCGGTGTTACGGTCCTGCGCCCGGCCCCGACACTACGCATTCCACAGAGGCGCGGCATCAGGGTCATTCGTGGACCAATCTGTCCGCACCGGCAGGCGTGGGGGCCCTCCCCGATGCCGTACGGAAGGGCGGCACGCGGATCGAGAGCGCCCTCGGGACCTCGAAGGCATGTCGGTGGCCGTCCGTGGTCGGCAAGACCGGGGAGCCCAACCTTCGGCGGGTCCCGGCGGTGACGTTCGTCACCGCCGGGACCCGCCTCGGCATGGATGGCGCAAAGTGTCGAGCATGGTCTAAAGTTGGAGCACGCTACATGAATGGGGTTTCATCCATGATTCTCATCACCACTGCGGGCAAAGTCGGTTCGGCCGCGGCGCAGCGGCTTGTCGAACTCGGTGTCCCGGTCCGGGTGTTGGCTCGCAACCGCGAGAAGGCGGTCGCGCTCGCCCAAGCGGGAGTCGACGTCTTCCACGGCGACCTGGACGACTCCCAGAGCGTCGAGGAGGCGTTCCGGGGCGTCTCCGGCGTCGTCCTCGTCACCGCTCCGGTCGTCTCCCAGGAACTGCGGGTGATCGACAACGCCAAGCGGGCCGATGTGGGACACATCGTCAAAATCACCACCAAGGCCACGGCGAACTCCTCGATCGCCCGCCGCCGCAACCACGTCGCGATCGAGGACGCCCTGATCTCCTCGGGGCTCCCCCACACGTTCCTGCGCAACAACGCCTACATGCAGAACTTCCTGATGGCGGCGCCGGCGATCGCCGAGACAAGCAGCTTCCGCACGGCGGCGGGCGACGGGCGCGTGGGGTACGTCGACGCGCGCGATGTCGCCGCCGTCGCCGCCGAAGTCGCCGCGGCCCCAGCCGGCCACGTCGGGAAGACCTACTGGCCGACCGGTCCCGAGGCGCTCTCCGCCGACGAAGTGGCCGGAGTCCTCACGAAGGTGACCGGCCGGAAGGTCACATTCCAGCCGATCACCTACGAGGAGCAGAAGCAGGCGATGATCAGCGTCGGAGTTCCGGAACACATCGCCGAGGACAACGCCAGAGCGGTCGCCCTGATGGCCGAAGGCGACTGCGACTTCGTCACGGACGACGTGGCGGAGCTCCTCGGCCGTCCGGCCACCTCGTTCGAGCAGTTCGCCACCGGCTACGCCAAGGTGTTCGCCTGACGGCCGAGGGTGGCCTGTGCGGACGGTCACCACTGATGTCCACCACGGATGTCCACCGGGGCTCCCGATTCACAGCAGCGCAATCTTGGATAGGTAGCCCTTTCACAAGTGATAATCCGGGGATGGACTATGTCGATCTGAACCTCATCGAGGCGTTGGACGCGCTGCTCGCCGAGAACAGCGTGACAAAGGCCGCGGCGCGCCTGCACACCTCGCCACCGGCGATGAGCCGCGCCCTGGCCCGCTTGCGCCGCACCTTCGACGACCCGCTTCTGGTACGTGCCGGACGCGACCTCGTGCCCACGCCCCGTGCCCTGGAACTGCGCGGTGAGGTGCACGCGGTCGCCCTCCGGGCGCGAGCACTGCTGGCACCGTCGAACACCGCCGATCCGCGCACCGCGGTCCGCATGTTCAACCTTCAGGTCAACGACATGCTGTCCACCACCTTCATCCCGCCCCTCATCGACGATCTACGGGTCCAGGCGCCCGGCATCTCACTGCGGTTGCGGCCGGAGAACCTTGAGGACACCCCGGCCCTGCGCGAAGGACTGGTGGACCTGGAGATCGGGATCGTGCGCCTCGGTGATCCGGAGATCCGCTCGGAAACACTTCTCACGGAGACGCTGATCGGCGTCGTACGGCCGGAGCACCCGCTCGCGAGGACGAAGACGGTCACGCCGCGGCGGTTCGCCGCGACCGACCACATCGTCGTGTCGCGACGCGGCCGGGCCCACGGCCCGATCGACGAGCAACTCGCCGAACTGGGCCTGAGCCGGCGCGTGGTCGCCGTGGTCCCCGGCGTCGCGACCGCGCTGTTCCTGGCCCGCGAAACCGACGTCGTCAGCGTTGCCCCGGCCGGCCTTGGACGGCCGATGCTCAACACACTCGGGCTCCACACGTTCCCGATCCCCCTGACGCTGCCGTCCCTGACGATCGGCATGGCATGGCACCCACGCAACCACCACGACCGCACGCATCAGTTGCTGCGCGAACGCACCCGCCACATCATGACCACCGCTGTCGACAGCGCCGAGCAAGGAGTGTAGAGAGCAGGCGGAACGCCAATACCCCCTGCTCACCCTGGCGTTACCAGCCTGCCGCACTCACCGGACCACGGTGACAGCGTGTCAGGTACCCTACGGACTCACCGCCTGCGGTGGCACCGGAACCGACACCCGCCGCAGAGAGTCCTGGACACCAGCCCGGTCGCTACGGGCGCCTGTGTCTCGACTGCCAGAAGGACGTACTAGGTGTACCCGCTGCAAGAGTCCGACCCGACGAACATAGGCCGCTACCGGATAATCGGCCGGCTCGGTTCCGGGGGCATGGGCAGCGTCTACCTCGGCCGGACCCCGGGAGGACGACCCGCCGCGGTGAAAGTCGTCAACGCCCATCTCCAGGGCGACCCGGCGGCGTTGCATCGCTTCCGTCGCGAGGTGGAGACCCTGGGAACCATCCGCAACGCGTTCACGGCGGCACTCATCGACGCCGAGGTGAACACACCGCCGTTCTGGATGGCGACCGAGTACGTGCCCGGACCGACGCTGGCCGACGCCGTCGAGATGTCGGGGCCCTTCCCGGTCGACCTCGGCCGCGCCGTGCTGGCCGCTCTGGCGGAAGGGCTGGCCGACGTGCACGTACACGGTGTGCTGCACCGCGACATCAAGCCGCAGAACGTCATTCTCTCGGCCACGGGGCCCCAGCTCATCGACTTCGGGATAGCCCGTAGCGAGGCGATGTCGAACATCACGCAGGTCGGCACCGCCATCGGCACTCCTGGGTTCATGGCCCCGGAGAGCATCACCGGAGGCGAGGCCGGGCCCGCCTCCGACGTGTTCGCGCTCGGCGTCACCATGGCGTACTGCCTCACCGGCCGTGCGCCGTACGGTCAGGGTTCGTTGGCGACGGTCTCCTACCGCACCGTCCACGAAGAGATGGACCTGGACGGAATTCCCGCCGAGATGGCCGAGCTGATCACCGCTTGCGCGCACAAGGACCCCGCGCGGCGACCCGAGCCGCAGCGCATCGTAGAGTTCTGCGAAACCGAGACCGACATCGTGCGGCACCCCGCCTACCAGCGCATCATCGCCATGGCGCCTTCCGTGGACACGGCGACCGCTCCTCCTGCCGTGTCACCCACGCCCACGGCGCCGGACATGGCTCCGCGGCCCGGCGTCGCCCTGCTTGAGGCCCCGGCCACCGTGGCGGCTGTTCCGACACGGCTCATGCCTCTGCCGGCGCAGACGGAACCAGTCGTCACGCCGGTACGCGGCACGGGATCGGCGTGGTTCCGCCGCACCCCGTTCATCGTCATCGGCGTGGTCTCCGCTGTCGGAGTCGCGGCAGCGGCGGTGGTCGCGGTGGTCGCCCTGCAAGGCTCCGGTTCGACCACCTCGGCCAAGGATCCGCGGGCGAGCGCGAGCCGCGACGGCTCCCACCGGGGCGCGGACGATGCGTCGGCGGGCAAGAAGCCGACGACCCCTGAGCCCCTGCCGCAGTCGTTGACCGTCCACGCCCGGCGGACCCTGGAGGCCAGCGAATTCCTCCAGGCCGCGCACGTGAAACTCGTCATGCAGAAGGACGGCAACCTGGTCTCCTACGACGAGAACGGCCGATCCCTCTGGTCGTCCCGCACCGTCGGGGAGAACTACAAGGCCGTCTTCCAGGAGGACAACAACCTGGTCGTCTACACCGCCGACAACACACCGGTGTGGGCCACCAACACAGGTTCCGCCGAAGGCGGAGCCGTACTCGAACTCCGCGCCGACGGCGACATCGCCATCACGAAGGACGGCCAGGAACTCTTCCGGACCAGCAGGACCGGCTGACCGAGCCCCACGGCCGTCCGTCGAACCCGATGACCGTCGAACCCGAAGACCTGGCAGGCCCCGTCACCGCTCCTTCGGACGCGGGGCGCTGAACCAGTGATCGAGCTCGTCGACGACGTTGCCGATGACCGGATACAGCTCGTCGGCGATCTGCTCCTGGGGTTCTCCGTCGACCGTACGTCGGCCGGTGTCACTGATGATGATCTGGAACACGCAGGCGACCGCGATCCCCTGCAGCCGCGCGACCTCCGCTGAAACCGGCGAGGTCGCGCCGATGACCTCGGCCAGGGCCTCTGCCTGGCGGGCCGTCAGCTCCAGGGCCAGCCGGTGGACGGTCGGGCTGATGGCCGCCAGGTAGCCGAGTTCGCCGCGCCACTGCGTCGCGGGGATGTCACGGATCCCGGCGACCGCACCGAGTACGAACTCACGGACCGCGGCGGCCGGAGTGGTCCCGGGCGCGCGGTCGCGGATCAGCTCGCACAGCCGGTCCTTGATCTGTTCGTCGCGATCGGTGACCAACTGCTCCTTGTTGCCGAAGTAGTTGTACACGGTCTGCTCGGCGACCTCGGCCTCGCGGGCCACGTCGCTGACGGCGACCTGCTCGTACCCCCGCTCGGCGAACAGCCGGGCGGCGGTGTCGGCGATGTGCCTCCGTGTACGCGCCTTCTTGCGCTCACGTAGTCCGGTGGTTTCCATTCCAGTCATCATAACGCCGACCACAATCTTGTACTGAACCCCAAACAAACACTCCACCGCGCCCCGCCGTCGGCCCCCGGCCCGACCGACCTGACCGGTCCGGCCGACCCACTTCGACAGCCGGTCCTGAGCGGGTAGTTGCTGCCGTCACAACCGTTGACCGCAGCAACAGCCACCCCTTAGGGTGATATGAAACGTTTCAATACCTCACTTTCGATACATCGCTTGGCGTCTCACGTGCCGTGAGCTGTTTTCCCGTGCCCCGGTCCTCTCGTCCTGTGGAGCAACGTTGAACGACACAAGAGCCGTTGAGATCGTGACCACCCAGGACGGCCCCGGGCCCTCCCGGCGCACCGTGCTCGCCCTGACCGGTGCCGCCGCACTGGCCATGGCCGCCCCGTCGGCAGCAGCCGAGCAGGCGGCGGCCGCCGGTCCGGACGCGTCCGGCCATGAGGCCCGGGTGGACCGCTTCGCCCACCCTCGTCCCGACAGCAGCCCCACGATCCTGTGGTTCTGGAACGGTACGGTCACCGCCGACCTCGTCCGCGACCAACTCTCCGACATGCGGGACAAAGGCATCCACGAGGTGCTCGTCTTCCCCTTCGAGACCGAGGAACTGAAGCCCCGCTTCTTCAGCGAGGCATGGTTCTCTCTCATCGAGGTCACCTTCCGTGAGGCCCAACGCCACGGCATGCACCTGTGGTTGTTCAACGACGACTACTTCCCGAGTGGCCGTGCGGGCGGACTCGTCGTCGCGGGTGGCCAGGTGGGAGACCGGGTCCTGCCCCCGCGACCCGAATACGGGCTGAAGGGCGTCGGCCTCGTGCAGTGGGACGTGCCCGGCGGCTCCTCGGTCCGGCTGGCCGCCCAGGCCCTCTCGGTCATCGACGGCCATCTGCTGGCCGACGCACAAGTGCGCGACGGGGTGACCCTGTTGCGCGACGGTTCCCACTGGCGTGACTACGACGTGCACGCGGTCGTACGCATCGAGCAGGCCACCGCCGGGCTCATGGTGCGCAGCCCCGACGAGGCCAACGGGCTGCTGATGGACCTGCGCGCGGACGGGGCCGTGGACGTGTGGCGCCAGCGAGAGGGCCGGTTCGACCTCGTGCGCCAGGGCACGCCCGTCGGCGGGTTCGACCCTGCGGACTTCCACCGTTTGGACGTGGTGCTGCGGGGTTCGCGCGTACAGATCTCCCTGGACGGGACGGACCTCCCGCCCCTGGAGGACAACGCTGTGATCGCCGGCCGCGTCGGGGTGCGGGCCACCGCGACCCAGCGTTCCGCCTGGGACGCCCTGTCCGTCCGTGACGCCGACGGCGTCGAGCTGTACAGCCAGTCGTTCGACGGCCCGGACGCGCTGGACACCTTCCTCCTGCCCGAGCCGGCTCCGCTGGTCGGCGCGGCGGCCTGGCCGAAGGGCGCGACGTCCACGGACGCCCTGATCGACCTCACCGACGAGGCCCGCGCCTCGGGCACCTGGACGGCCCCCGGCGGGCAGTGGCACGTCGCGCTCTTCCCCCTGCGGGAGCTCGCCCAGAACGCGGACCCCACCCGCAACTACCTGAACCTGCTCGACGACGAGGCCGTCGACCTGTTCCTGGACACCGTCCCCGGCGAATACGTCCGCCGGTTCCCCTGGGCCGTCGGGACCGTACTGCGCGGCTTCGCCGACGACGAGCCGTTCCTCGCCTCGGCCGACTCACGGCCGTTGAACGCCCTTCCCTGGTCGACGACGCTGGAACAGGAACTGGACCGGCTCGGAGCCAGACCCGGCCCGGCGCTGGCCGCCGCCCTGACCGGCCTCGGAACGGACGGCGAACCGCTGCGCGGCACGTACTGGCGCGCGGTGTCGAACCGTTACGCCGCCGCCTACTACCGCCGCCAAGGAGCCTGGATGGCGAAAAGGGGGCTGCGTTTCATCTCCAATCCCCTGTGGGACGAGTACGGCCCGGCGGAGCAGATCCGCAGTTCCGGGAACCTCAACACGAGCAACCAGTGGGCACAGATCCCCGGAACCGACCTGATCGCCGACCACTATCGGCGCGGCTACCACCGGACCCTGTCCCGCTGGCCCGCCAGTACGGCGCACCAACTCGGCAAGGAACGCGTCTACCTCGAAGCGATGGGGGCCACCGGCTGGTCGGTCACACCGGCTCTGACCCGCGAGGTCGTCGGCGCGTTCGCGGTACGCGGCGTCAACCACACCCTGCTGCACGCCAGTTTCAGCAACGACAAGCAGATCGTGTACCCGCCGCCGTTCCAGCCGGTGAACCCCTGGTGGGACCATTCGGGGCCGCTCAACGACTGGATCGGCCGCCTGATGGAGGCATGCCGGGCACCGGCGCGCCCCCACACCGCCCTCCTGCAACCCCAACGAGCGGCCGAGACCTACCAGGACACCTCCCGGGCGGAGCAACTCGACAAGGACTTCACCGCCGCCGCCCACGCGTTGGAGGACTCCCAGATCGACTTCGACTTCCTCGACGAAGGCGCGCTCGACGACGATCCGGCACTCCGGGCCACCGCCAGGCCCGACGGGACACACCTGGTCGTCGGCCACCAGAAGTACCGCGCCGTGGTACTCCCCCGGACTCCCCTGCTGGCCCTGGGCACCGCCAAGACGCTGCGCCGCTTCGCACGTGGCGGCGGCACGGTGGTGGTCGTCGGAGACCTGCCCGCCCGGGAGTCCGGCGGCGACCACGCCGGCCTGCGCCGCGCTCTGGACGGGCTGTTCACCGAGCGGTCGGCCCACCGAGTCCCTGATGCGACGGCCGCGGCCACGGCAGTGGTGTCCGCCGGCTGCGCCGCCGCGACCGTGTCCCCGCACACCGACGACGTACGAGTGATGCGACTCGACTACCGTCCTGACACGGCCTTCGTCGTGACCAACGAACATGACGCGGCCGTGCGGACCACCCTGACGTTCCCGGTGGCCGGCACCCCGGAGATATGGGACCCGGGCACCGGGACCGTGACGCCCGCAGGGGTGTGGCGCCCGGCCCCGTTCCCCGGCCGGCGCGCGGACGGCACAGCCGTGGAGGTACGGATCGAGGCCAGGGCGACGCTGCTGGTCGTGGTGCGGGCGACCGGCCGGCAACCCCTCCACGCCACCTCGTCCTCAGCTCCCGTACAGCAGATCCGTACGGCGCCGCACGGCGCGCTCGCCGTCGTCGTGGTGGACGAGCCGGGCACGGTCACGGTGGCCGCGACCGACGGACGACGCACCTTCGAGGGAAGCACCGAGGTGACCGACCCGCTCACCTCCGTCCCGCTGGACGGCGACTGGACCTTCCGCTTCGACCGCGAAGGAGCCGAGTCCCGCTCCCTGCCGCTGGGCTCCTGGACCGAGCAGGACGCAAGACACTCCGGGACGGCCGACTACGAGAAGACCTTCCAGCTGGACGCGAAGGCCCTGGCCGGCCGCCGCTGGACGCTGGACCTCGGAGACGTACGCGACGTCGCCCGCGTCTCGGTCAACGGCAAGGCACTCGACTCCCTGTTGTGGACCCCGTACCGGACCGACATCACCGACGCACTGCGCCCGGGACTCAACACCTTGCACGTCCGGGTGACCAACACCGGAGCCAATGCGCGCGGCGAGACACTCGCGTCAGGGCTGATCGGCCCGGTGACCCTGCGCCCGACGCGGACGACGGAGGTACCACTGCGGCGGAAGTGACCCTCACCGGGCGGCCCGGCCCATGTCTGTTCGGGCGAGACCGAGTTCACGCTCGCCCAGCGGCTCGAAGAAGCGCTCCACGTCGGCGTCGGTGACCTCGGCAAGGGTGGCCGGCGACCAGCGCGGAGTGCGGTCCTTGTCGATGACCTGGGCGCGGATGCCCTCGACCAGGTCGGGTGTGACCAGGGCCGCGCAGGACACGCGGTACTCCTGCTCAAGGACCCGTTCCAGCGAGCCGAGCCGCCGGGCGCGGCGCACGGCGGCCAGTGTGACCTTGAGCGCGGTGGGCGACCTGGTGAGCAGCGTTTCCGCGGTCTCCTTCGCGGCCGGGTCGCCCTGGGCGAGCAGCCGCTGGACGATCTCCTCGACCGTGCCGGCGGCGAAGCAGGAGTCGATCCACTCCCGCTGCCCGGCCAACTCCCCTTCCGGCACGGGCCGCACATGGCGCTCCAGCGCTTCCCGTACGGGCAGTTCGCCGAGGTCGTCGACGAGATCCGGGAGTGCGGCGGACGGTACGTAGTGGTCGGCGAGCCCGCACAGCAGGGCGTCCCCGGCCCCGACCGCCGCACCCGTCAGGGCGAGGTGGGTGCCCAGTTCGCCCGGCGCCAGGGCGAGCAGGTGGGTGCCGCCGACGTCCGGCACGAAACCGATGCCGGTCTTGGGCATGGCGATCCTCGACCGTTCGGTGACGACCCGGACGCTGCCGTGCGCGGAGATGCCGACGCCGCCGCCCATGACGATGCCGTCCATGACGGCGACGTACGGCTTGGAGTAGCGGGCGATACGGGCGTTGAGGTGGTACTCGTCGCGCCAGAACGCGGCCGAGGCGGTGCCGTCCCCGTCGCGGGCGTCGTCGTGAACGGCGCGGATGTCGCCGCCCGCGCACAGGCCGCGCTCCCCGGCGCCGGTGACGACGACGGTCTCGACGGCCGGTTCGCGCTCCCACGCGGTCAGTGCTTCGTCGATGCGGCGCACCATGGCGTGGTTGAGGGCGTTGATGGCTCTCGGACGGTTGAGGGTGATGTGGGCGGCCCGGCCGGCGGTGTGCAGCAGGACCTGGTCCTCGTCCTCACTGCCGGTCATCCGAACGCCTCCGTCAGGTCGCCGGCCGTGTTGACACGCATGAGTTTCGTCGGCTCCTTACAGGATCTGGTGGACACGACACAGGTCATGGACGATCTTCTCAATGCCGTGTCCGCCGAGCCGACCGGGGTCACAACACCCGTGCGGGGTCGTGACACCGTGCGGCCGGAGCCCGGTCAGGCCGCCGCAGCCGTCGGCCCGTCTCAGTCGTGGACGCCGACCAGGCCCACCCGGTGGGCCAACACGACGGCCTGGACGCGGTCGCGCAGATCGAGCTTGGTCAGGATGCGCGACACGTAGGTCTTGACCGTCTCGCGGCTGATGACCATCCGGTCCGCGATCTCCGTGTTCGACAGTCCTTCGGCGATGAGTTTGAGCACCTCCGTCTCGCGGGGTGCCAGGACGGACAGTGCCTCGGTCGCGGCATGGCGGCGGGTGTGCCGGATCCGGTCGGCGAACCTGCCGACGAGCTGCCGGGTGACGGCGGGTGCCAGCAGGGACTCTCCCGCGTCGACCGTCCGGACGCCGTTCACCAGGTCGCGCGGCGGCGAGTCCTTGAGCAGGAAGCCGCTCGCGCCGGCCCGCAGTGCCTCGTACACGTACTCGTCGAGATTGAAGGTGGTGACCACCAGGACCTTCATCGGTCCGACGACGTCGGGGCCCGCGAGCAACCGGGTCGCCTCGATGCCGTCCAGCAGCGGCATGCGGATGTCCATCACCACGACGTCCGGGCGCAGCCGTCTCGCGAGGTCCACCGCCGTGCGGCCGTCTCCGGCCTCTCCCACGACGTCGATGTCCGGCTGCGCGGTGAAGATGGTGACGTAACCGGCCCGTACGAGTTCCTGGTCGTCGCAGACCAGGACGCGGATCGGCGCTTCGGAGCCGGGCCCGGTCATCCCTGCCCCCCGTGCCCCTCGCGCGCCCTGTCCGCCCCTTTTGCCCCGGCGGGTATGCGGGCGCGGACGCTGAAGCCGCCGTCCGGCATGTGGTCGGCCGACAGTTCACCGCCGAACACGCTCACCCGCTCGCGCAGCCCGATCAGGCCGTATCCGCTGCCCCGGCCCAACGGCCTGATCCGGGGACCGTTCGGGGTGGCGGGTGCCCCCTCGGTGGTCACCTCGACCTCCAGTTCGTGGCGGCCGTAGTGGACCTGGACGAGCGTGCGGTGGCCCGGTGCGTGCTTGAGCGCGTTGGTCAGCGACTCCTGCACCACGCGGTACGCGGCCAGTTCGACCGCCGAGGCCATCGGCACCCGTTCTCCTCGTTCCGCCAGTTCCACGGGCTGTCCTGCCGTCCGGGTCTGTTCGACCAGATCACTCAGCCTGCCCGGCTCCGGTGTCCGGTCCGCCGCGGACGTCGCGGCTCGCGGCCTGTCGGCCGCCGTGTCGTCGGGCGTACCGCCGGACGCCTTCAGTACGCCCAGCAGGTGCTGCAGGTCGGTCAGCGCGTGCCGCCCGGAGTCGCTGATGGCGCCGAGTCCGGTCTCCACCCGCTCGGGCGCGTCGGCGAGCAGGAACTGGGCGGCGTCCGCCTGGACCACCATGGCGGTGACATGGTGCGTCACCACGTCGTGCAACTCCCTTGCGATACGGGCCCGTTCGCGTGCGGTCGCCGCCTCCACGCTGAGCCGGCGCCGTTCCGCCTCCCCGTCCTGCCGGGCCCGTACGACCCTGCCCACGGCCCAACACCCCACCAGGATCAGGTAGATGAGCACGAAGTCGGGCACCTTCTGGGGCGAGCCCCTGCCGTGCAGCCCGAGCGCGAACAGCACGTACGACGCTGTCGCGGCGGCGATCCACAGAGCGCGGCGCGTGCCGTCGGTGCTTCTTCCGTGGGCTCCCACGCTGTAGAGCGCGACGTACAGGCCCAAGCTCGCGCCTGTCTGCGGATAGCCGACCAGCTCACGCACCGCGAAGGCGCCCGCCACCAGCGTGAGGCACACACCGGACCACCGCCGCCGCACCACCAGTGGCAGCCACAGCGCGGCCGTCACCAGCATTCCCGGCAGGCCGGAAGGACGCTCCGCGAGATCGCCGAACTGCGCGCTGATCGGAGTCGTCACCGGCGCGAACACCACTGGGGCGAGCAGAACGGTGAACACCGCGTCCCGCCCCACCACGCCCAGCGCGTCCCAGCGCGCCGTCAGCACGGGCGCGTTCTTCCTCAGCAATGACCCCGCCGATCCGAGCACAGGCAGAGCCTATCCCCCTGCCGCCCCACGGCCGATCCGGCTACGGCAGGCCTGCCACGGCGTCGCGCCGCCCAGGACGAATCGCACGACGGGACCGCTCGGGGCGCCGGTCAGGCCGCCCGGGGCATCACCAGGACCGAGGCCCGCCGGATGAGGAACTGCCGTCCCGGCCGAGTCACAGGATGTCGTCGGGGTCGAGGTCGGTTCCCACCACGAGGGTCACAAGACCCGCGACGGCGTCCGCCTCCCGCGTGGCCCGTGCCTCGGGCAGCCGCGACGCGAGCACCTTCGCCGGCTCGTCCATCTCCTGCGGGTAGGTGGCCGTGGTGGTGCGGGTCGTTTCCGGGGCGTTGCCCGTACTGACGACGGTGAATCCGACCGCACTCAGTTTCGTGGCGACGGCGGCGGCACGCCCCGGGACACCGGTGCCGTTGAGGACCTGGACGCGCACGCTCGACGCGTAGACCAAGTCCTTGGCGTCGGCCTCCAGTTCCTTCTTGTCGACCTCCTTGTCCTTGGCCAGGGAGGTGAACAGGTCCTCGGCCTGCGGGTACTGCCACACGACGTTGGCCTTGTCGGTGGCGACATCGGCCTCGCGCGGATAGTTGGGCACGGTGAGGAACGTCAGCTTCTTGCTCGGGATGCCCTTCACCTCGGAGGCGAGGCCGTACAGCGGCTTGATGCCGGCCAGGTCCTCGTCCGTGGTCAGGGACTTCGTGGCCGACTGCAGGAAGCCGTACAGCGCGTTCGGGCTGGTCAGCTTGGACTGCGCCTTGGCGGCCAGCGCCTCCATGAACTCCTGTTGCCGGCCGATGCGTCCGAGGTCGGAGCCGTCGCCGACGCTGTAGCGGGCGCGTACGTAGCCGAGGGCCTTCTCGTCCTTGACGGTCTGGCAGCCGGCTTCCAGATTCAGGTGGGCCTTCTCGTCACGGATGGCCTGCTCGGGGCAGACCTCGATGCCGCCCAGGGCGTTGACCATGCCTTTGAAGCCCTGGAAGTCGACGGACATGAAGTGGTCGATGCGCAGTCCGGTGTTGGCCTCGACCGTCTTGATGGTGCAGGCCGCGGCTCCGGCGACCTTGCCTCCGGTGCCGCCGATCGCGAACGCCTCATTGATCTTGGCGTGGTGCGCCGGGGCGGAGGTGGCACTGTCTCCCTTGGCGCACTCGGATATCCGCACCCATGAGTCGCGTGGGAAGGACACCACGGTCGCCCATTTCCGGTCCGCCGGGATGTGCAGCACCATCAGGGTGTCCGACTGCATGGTGGTCAGGCCCCGGCCGTACTTCGCGTTCGCCCCGTCACGGCTGTCCGAGCCGACGACGAGGATGTTCTTCGATCCGGGGCTGAGGTTGGCGGGACGGTCCCCGCCGAGTTTGTTGTCGATGTCGGCGGCGCTGATGTTGCCGTCCAGGTCCTGGTATATCCAGACGCCGACCCCGGCCGTCCCGAGGACGAGCACCGTGAAACCCGCCGCTGTCCACGCGAGGATCCGGCCCCGCCGGGTCAGTCTCGCCGGCTGCCTCCGCCCGCTTCCGGCCGGAGTCCGCCGCCGTTGTCGCCTATCGCTCACCGGCGCCCCTTTCTCCCCCTCGGCCGCGCGCGGCCGGTCCGTGACGCATGAGCGTTCGGTGCGCTTATGTACCGAACGGCGGAACTCTACAGTTACGTAGAGATACGGACGGGAGGTGGGTGTGTCTCACCGACCCCGGCCCGTCCTCGGCCCGTCCCCAGCCCTGTCTCTTATAC
>NZ_LIPP01000084.1:0-14438 GCF_001418335.1 Streptomyces aurantiacus
CCCCAACACACGCCGCCGACCTCCGGAACCGCCGGAGGCAGAGGCAGGGGCGTCGTTCGAGGTCATAGCCGTCGCAGGCTACCCCTACCGCCCGCGCAACCGTCGTACGAGGATGCTCGCGTCTCCACGGGCTTCGAGATCCGCGAGCACCACGGCGACGGCCTCCCGCACGATCCGCCCCCGATCGACCGCGAGCCCGTGCTCCCCGCGCAGCACCAGCCGGGCGTGTTCGAGGTCGATGAGCTCCTCGGCGGACACGTACACCGTGATCTTCTCGTCGTGCCGCTCGCGTCCGCTGGGCCGCCGGCCGGAGCCCCGCCCGCGCTTGCGGGACTGGGACTGCGCCCCGGCGGGGCCTTCCTGCGGCCCCGGACGCCGCCCGGAGCGGTCCGCCGTGGCGGCGGCGCCCCGACTCCGGGACTCCCCGTCGGCGTCGGCGCCGGCCGCGACATGTTCGTCGCCCTCGCCGTCACCGCCCCGCACGGGTACCGACTGCGGCGCGTTCTCCCCGGCGGCGTCGCTCTCGCCCGCCGGAGCCGGCACCCGCGCCTCGCCGTTGGCCTGACGTCTGGGGGTGGACGACTGAAGCGCCATCCCCCCGGTCGTACGGAACAGTTCGTCGGCCCCCGGCAGACTCACTCGGCGTGACACCGGGCGAGCACCTCCCTGGCGAGCTGACGGTAGGCGGCTGCGCCGACGGAGTTGGATGCGTACGTCGTGATGGGCTCACCGGCGACCGTGGTCTCCGGGAAGCGGACGGTCCGGCCGATCACCGTGTGGTAGACGTGATCGTCGAACGCCTCGACCACGCGCGCGAGCACCTCACGGCTGTGCACGGTCCGCGAGTCGTACATCGTGGCGAGGATGCCGTCGAGCTCCAGTTCCGGGTTGAGCCGTTCCTGGACCTTCTCGATGGTCTCGGTGAGCAGCGCCACACCACGCAGCGCGAAGAACTCGCACTCCAGTGGCACTATCACCTTGTGAGCGGCCGTCAGCGCGTTCACGGTGAGCAGGCCGAGCGAGGGCTGACAGTCGATCACGATGTAGTCGTAGTCGGCCATCAGCGGCTTCAGGGCACGCTGCAGCGTGGACTCGCGGGCGACCTCGCTCACCAGCTGGACCTCGGCGGCGGACAGGTCGATGTTGCTGGGCAGCAGGTCCATGTTCGGGACCGCGGTCTTCAGGAGCACCTCGTCGGCCGCCATGCCCCGCTCCATGAGCAGGTTGTAGACCGTGAGGTCGAGCTCCATCGGGTTGACTCCGAGGCCCACGGACAGTGCGCCCTGTGGGTCGAAGTCGACGAGCAGGACCCGGCGTCCGTACTCCGCGAGTGCCGCACCCAGGTTGATGGTCGACGTCGTCTTGCCGACGCCGCCCTTCTGGTTGCACATCGCGATGATCTTCGCGGGGCCGTGGTCGGTCAGCGGGCCCGGGATCGGGAAGTACGGCAGCGGGCGCCCGGTGGGACCGATGCGCTCACGTCGCTGGCGCGCCGCGTCGGGCGCGAGCGTGGCCGCGTACTCCGGATCGGGCTCGTATTCGGCGTCGGGGTCGTAGAAGTGCCCCTCGGGCAGGTCGTCGTAGTCGGCGAAGTGGGTGCGGTTCTCGCCACTTCCGCTGCCGGCCATGGCGTTCACGTGATGGCCATCCATGCTCTTGTGTGCTGTCCGAGTCATCTTCGGACTCTGGTGGGCTGCGAAGGTGCGCACAGCAACGGAGCCGACAGCCTGGAGCCCCGTGGGCCCTGAGCCCTGCGCAGGCATTCCTGGTTGACCACCCCCGGGAGTAAATGTCGACTCATTCACAAGTCGTCTTACCTCCTTGGTGACCAGGAAACTTCTAGATAGGTCAGCGTGGCACCATGCCGACGATTGGCGACTCTATGGCGTGTCACCGCTTCGCAGCAACACAATCCGCCGTACCCGGTGCGATGTGTCGGCAACGGAACATCCCTCTGTCAAGGGCGTAAGGGCGTCGCACAGCAGGTTTCACGGGTGTGCGAAACGGTTCGGGGGTTACGTTCGAGGCGAGTTGAACGAGTCTCGCAAAGTGACTCGACACACATCCGGCCGGCCCTTGCGGGACAAGGTCCGGCCGTACGTGCGACGTTGACGACCTGTGTTGACGTATCGCCTTTTGTCCATGGAGAGGTGAGGCACCGGACCGGGACGAACCCGGTCGAAGGGTCAGCCGATCAGGGTTTCGAGATCGGCGTGCTCCAGGCCGTGGGCCTCGGCGACCTCGCGGTGAACGACCTTGCCGTCATGGGTGTTGAGCCCCCGGGCGAGCGCGGGATCACGGCGCAGCGCCTCGACCCAGCCACGGTTCGCGAGCTCCACGATGTACGGCAGCGTGGCGTTGGTGAGCGCGTACGTCGACGTGTTGGGCACCGCGCCCGGCATGTTGGCGACGCAGTAGAAAACCGAGTCGTGGACCGGGAAGGTCGGCTCCGCGTGGGTCGTCGGACGCGAGTCCTCGAAGCAGCCGCCCTGGTCGATCGCGATGTCGACAAGGACACTCCCGGGCTTCATGCGGGACACGAGCTCGTTGGTGACCAGTTTCGGAGCCTTGGCGCCGGGGATGAGCACGGCGCCGATGACGAGGTCCGCCACGAGGCAGGCCTTCTCCAGCTCGAAGGCGTTGGAGACGACGGTCTGGATCCTCGTGCCGAAGATCCTGTCGGCTTCCTTGAGCTTGTTGATGTCGCGGTCGAGCAGGGTCACGTGGAAGCCCATGCCGATGGCGATCTGCGCGGCGTTCCAGCCGGAGACCCCGCCGCCGACGACCACGGCCCGCGCGGCCGGTACACCCGGGACGCCGCCGGGCAGGACGCCCCGGCCGCCGCCCGCGCGCATCAGGTGGTAGGCGCCGACCTGCGGGGCGAGGCGGCCCGCGACCTCGGACATCGGGGCGAGCAGTGGCAGGGCGCGGCCGGGCAGTTCGACCGTTTCGTATGCGATCGCCGTGGTGCCGGACTCCAGGAGCGCGTCCGTGCACTCCTTGGACGCGGCCAGGTGCAGGTAGGTGAAGAGCGTCTGGTCCTTGCGGAGGCGGTGGTACTCCTCGGCGACGGGCTCCTTGACCTTCAGCAGCAGGTCGGCGGTGGCCCAGACCTCGTCGGCGGTGGCGATGATCCGCGCCCCGGCGGCGACGAACTCGTCGTCCGTGATCGAGGAGCCGACACCGGCGTCCTGCTCGATGAGGACCTGATGGCCGTGGCGCGTCAGCTCGTGCACGCCGGCGGGGGTGATGGCCACCCGGAACTCGTTGTTCTTGACCTCGCGGGGGATGCCGACCAGCACGTCGATCACGGTCCTTGACTCAGAAGGGATCTGGGGCAGGCAGCGCAAGACATGACGATGCCTGACATACCCGGAGACACGGGAGCACACCGGGAACACCACGAAACCACGTGGCGGATCCAGTCTAATGAAGGGATTCTCTCTGTCTAGCCTTTCAAAGCATCAATCTTTGTCAGATGCGCTGCGGATTTCGCAGGCGTTGCGGTCGTGTTCCCTGGTTGATGCGCTCTCCGGGAGCTCGTCACCCAGCATTCGTTCGGCCGTGGAGCGGTGCAGCCCGGCGGCCGTCGGGTCCCCCAGCCGGTCGAGCGTGTCGGCCAGCCGGAGCTGCAGCGCGGCCTGCAGCCGGACGTCGTCGGCGCGGCGCGCCCACTCGACCGCCTCCTGGCAGGTGACGAGGGACTCCTCGGGCCGTCCTGCGTACTCCTGCACCCGTGCCATCTCGCTCAACGCCCTGGCCAGGCCCGCCACATCACCGGTCCTGCGGTGTCCGGTGACGGCGGAGCGCCAATTGAGCAGCGCCTCGCCGTAGCGGCCCGCGTAGGTGTGCACGGTGGCGATCCGGCCGTGCAGCCGGGCCGCGTCCGCGCGCTCGTCACGGGCGAGCCGCTGGGCGAGCGCCCGCCCGTACCAGTCGGCGGCCCTGTCGTAGTCCCCGAGCTCCTGGTGGGCACCCCCTACGGATTCCATCGCGCGGCCGGACGCGTACGGGTCGTTCGCCTGGCGTCCCGCGTCCAGAGCGGCCCGGTAGCGGGCCAGCGCGTCCGTCGTACGGCCGGTCCTGGCGTCCAGGTCGGCGAGGTTCAGCAGCGCGGCGGCCTTCTCGCGGGGCAGGTTCCGGCGCTCGGCGACGTCCAGGACGAGCCGGTGGATGCCGTACAGCTCGGGCGCCGCGGCCTGCGTACCGACGTGCGCGACCAGCGCTTTGACCAGCGCGGCCATCAGCCGGCGGGCCAGGGTGTCCAGCTCACCGTCGGCGACCGCGACCCGGGCGGCGGCCAGCAGCGCGGGCTGCCGGATGCGCAGCCAGTCGGCGGCCGCGCGGGGGTTCGGGAACCGCAGCGCGCGGGGCATCCCGGCGAGCTTCTCGCGGGCGGGCGAGCTGTCGGTCTCGGTGATCGCCCGGCAGGACACCAGCAGCCGTACGGTCCGCTCCAGCATCCGGGCACGGGCCAGCTGGATCTCGGCCGCGCGGTCCTCGGTCCCGGTGAGCGAGCGCAGCAGGGGCAGCAGGACGCCGGGCACCTCGTACTGCGGCAGCGGCGACTCCATGGCCCGCACGAGACCGAGTGCGGTGAAGTCGTCCAGGGCGGTGCGGGCGGCGCCGACCGAGCAGCCGGCGAGCGCGGACGCGGTCTGCGGATCCACGAGACCCGCGGGGGCGAGCGAGAGGAGGCGCAGTATCCGCGCGGCGGCCGACGGCAGGGCCGCGTACGTGAGCCGGAACACCCGCTCCAGGACGGGACCCTCGTCACCGTCCGTGCGCAGTTGCTTGGCGAGGTCGGCGACGGCGGACGTGGGGCGGTGGGCCAGCCAGGCCCCGGCGAGGACGAGCGCGGCGGGCTGGGCCCCACAGATCTCCACGAGTCCTTCGGCCGCGCGCGGGTCCACGGTGATGCGTACGGAGCCGGTGTACCGGTCGAGGAGTTCGAGGGCGGACTTGGTGTCCATGCCGCCGAGGGTGCAGGGGCGGACGTCCGGGATACCGGTCAGGGGCCCGCCGGAGACGGCGACGACGAGGCAGTCGGGGTTCTCCGGAAGGAGCGCGTCGACCTGTTCGGCGTCCGCCGCGTCGTCGAGCAGGAGCAGCGTCCGGCGGGTGGCGAGTGCCTCGCGCAGCCGCTCGGAGAGGTCGTCCTGGTCCGCTCCGGCCGGGGCCGTGAGTCCGAGCGCGGTGAGCAGGTCACGGGCGGTGCGCTCGGTCGGTACGGGCGTCCCGTCGGGCTCGGTGAGCCGGGCCCGCAGAACACCGTCGGGGTAACGGTCCCCGACCTGCCGTACGAGTTCCTCGGCGAGTGCGGTGCGGCCCGATCCGGGTCTGCCGGCGATGAGCAGCACGCGCGCGCGTGGCGCCTTGCGCCCGGCGATGGTGTCCAGACCTGCCCGCTCGATGTCGGCCCGGAGTTCCTTCAACTCCCTTGTGCGGCCGAGGAACTGACCCTTCGTGGCCGCGGGTTGGGGCTCCCCCGCGTGGGCGACGTCGGGAGTGGCGGAGGACTCGGCAGCCGGGCGCCGCCCCTGCCCCTCCTCCGACGCCGTCGTGCCGCCGGCGTCCACCGCCTGATCCGTCACGGGCCACACTCCCGTCCCACTGCGCGTGCAAGCCCGCCGGGACTCCGGACGGGGCGTTTTCAGAGCCTAGTTCACGCTCTGCGACGATCCGTGCGGAGCGCGGCGGGCACATCCCCCGATCGGATCAGGCGATCGTCACACCGTTGGGCCGACTGTGCGCACCGCAGTGGATCATGCCTCGAAGGGGCGGGCGGGCCACGGGTCCTCGGCGGGGCGCAGGGCGTCCAGACCGTCTCCGGCACGGGCGGCGGTCAGCGCGAGGACGCCCACGACGAGGCAGTTGTTCTGCAGCTCGCCCGCGAGGACACCCCGTACGAGCTCGTCGACCGGGACACGGGAGAGCTCCATGTCGGCCTCCTCGTCCTCGACCTCGAAGCGCTGCCCCTCGGCCTCGGAGAGATCGCGGGCGAGGAAGATGCGGACGGCCTCGTCGCATCCGCCGGGGGTGGTGAACACGTCGGTGAGCACGCGCCAGTCCTCGGCCTTGACGTGGGCCTCTTCGTAGAGCTCGCGCTGCGCGGCGTGCAGGGGGTTCTCGCCCGGGATGTCGAGCAGGCCGGCCGGGATCTCCCAGAGCCTGTGCCGCACGGGGTGCCGATACTGGCGGATGACCAGGGCGCGGCCCTCGTCGTCGAGGGCGAGGACGGCCACCGAACCGGGGTGCACCTGGTAGTCGCGGCGGGCCACCGATCCGTCGGGCATGACCACGTCGTCGGTGCGTACGGAGGTCTTGTTGCCCACGAAGGGGGTCTCGGTCGCCCTGACCTCCCACTCCTCGGCGGTGTCCTTGATGGTCATGTCGACTTGTCCTCCCACACGCACGAACCTGTGCACGAACCTGTGCCGCAACGGAAATCCACCCGCGAATCCACCCGCAGAAATCCACACTCGGCCAAAACCGGGGCACGCACCCCAAAAGACGCGTACCCCGGCAACCGTACAACCCTCGTACTACTCGGCCGCCTTGACCGTCTTGACCGCCTTGGCTGCCTCTGCCGCCTCGACCGCGTCGGTCACCTCGGCCGTCCCGCGTGCTTCCTGCTGCCGCGCGACGGCCGCCTTCACCAGGCCCGCGAAGAGCGGGTGCGGCCGGGTCGGGCGCGAGCGGAGCTCGGGGTGCGCCTGGGTCGCGACCAGGTACGGGTGGACGTCGCGCGGATACTCCACGTACTCCACGAGCTTGCCGTCCGGGGAGGTGCCGGAGAACTGCAGACCGGTCTTCTTCTCCAGCTCGGCGCGGTAGGAGTTGTTCACCTCGTAGCGGTGGCGGTGCCGCTCCTCGACGTACTCCTTGCCGTCGTAGACCTCGCGCACGATGGAGCCCTCCGCGAGCTTGGCGGGGTACATGCCCAGGCGCATCGTGCCGCCCATGTCACCCTCGCCCGCGACGATGTCCAGCTGCTCGGCCATGGTGGAGATGACCGGGTGGCCGGTGGCGGAGTCGAACTCGGTGGAGTTGGCGTCCGCGACGCCGGCGAGGTTGCGCGCCGCCTCGATCACGATGCACTGCAGGCCCAGGCACAGGCCGAGGAGCGGGATCTTGTTCTCGCGGGCGTACTGGATGGCGCCGACCTTGCCGGACACACCGCGGTCGCCGAAGCCGCCGGGGATACAGATCGCGTCGACGTCAGCGAGCTGCTCGGCGGCGCCCGCGGGGGTCTTGCAGTCGTCCGAGGTGACCCACTTGATCTTCACCCGGGCCTTGTTGGCGAAGCCGCCCGCGCGCAGCGCCTCGGTGACCGACAGATAGGCGTCGGGCAGGTCGATGTACTTGCCGACGAGCGCGAGGTCGATCTCGTACAGCGGGCTGTGGACGCGGTCGAGCAGGTCGTCCCAGGTCGTCCAGTCCACATCGCGGAACGGCAGGTCCAGCTTGCGGACCACGTACGCGTCGAGGCCCTCGGTGTGCAGGACCTTCGGGATGTCGTAGATCGACTTGGCGTCGATGGCCGCGACCACGGCCGCCTCGTCGACGTCGCACATCAGCGAGATCTTGCGCTTGATCGCGGTGGGCACCTCACGGTCGGCCCGCAGGACGATCGCGTCCGGCTGGATACCGATGTTGCGCAGAGCCGCAACCGAGTGCTGGGTCGGCTTCGTCTTCAGTTCCCCGGAGGGACCGATGTACGGGAGGAGCGAGATGTGGACGACGAACACGTTGTCGCGGCCCACCTCGTGACGGACCTGGCGGACGGTCTCCAGGAACGGCAGCGACTCGATGTCGCCGACCGTGCCGCCGACCTCCGTGATGACGACGTCGACGTCGTCGGTGGCCATCCGGCGGATGCGGTGCTTGATCTCGTTCGTGATGTGCGGGATGACCTGCACGGTGTCGCCGAGGTACTCGCCGCGCCGCTCCTTGGCGATGACCGTGGAATAGACCTGCCCGGTGGTGATGTTGGCGGAGCCGTCCAGGTCGACGTCGAGGAAACGCTCGTAGTGACCGATGTCGAGGTCCGTCTCGGCCCCGTCGTTGGTGACAAACACCTCACCGTGTTGGAAGGGGTTCATCGTGCCGGGGTCTACGTTCAGGTACGGGTCGAGCTTCTGCATGGTGACCCGCAGACCCCGCGCCTTGAGCAGCGCGCCCAGGCTGGAGGCGGTCAGGCCCTTGCCGAGGGAGGAGGCGACACCCCCGGTGACGAAGATGTGCTTGGTCGTCGTGGCTGTGCTGCTTCGAAAAGCAGCGGGCGGCATGGCCAAGAGGGGGCTCCCGTGGTCGCGGTCTCGGTTGCGGTACGGCTGCCCTGTCCGGAGGTTTCCGTCAGGTACCGTCGCTGCGGTTCGGGGGTCCCTTTTTCCTGCTGGGGCGTCCACCGGTCCACGGGCTACCAGGGTAACAGCGACCCGAGGAGGCCGCTTCCGGCCACGCTCCGCGCACGGATCGACACGCATCACAGTCGTGCACGAGGTGCTCACTCGTTCGGCTCAGACGGGTTGTCGGGAGGGGCGCGCGGAACATCATCGTGCGTCGTATCCTGCTCGGACACTCGCTGCCGAGCCAGGCCGGCAAACGGCACCACCCCCGCCGGTATTCCTGGACCAAGAGCTCGTCGGTTCGCCTCGCGAAGACAATCGCTGCAACCATTGACATGCGTGACACGCGACAACTGACGTTCCGCGACGACCCTTACCTTCACCCACGATCCTTTGACCCATGATCCTTTGACCGCAAGAGCGACCGCCCCTCGGGGGCGACGTGGCCGTTCGACTGGAGTTGCACGTGGCCGGGCGCATCGAAGACTACGCACTTATCGGAGACATGCAGACGGCAGCGCTGGTCTGCAGGGACGGCACGGTGGACTGGCTGTGCCTCCCCCGCTTCGACTCCCACGCCGTCTTCGCCGGACTGCTCGGCACGGAGGAGCACGGGTTCTGGCGACTCGGTCCCGCGCATGCCGCCGACGCCGAACCGCCGACAGCGGTCCGCCGCCACTACCGCGGCGACTCGCTGATCCTCGAATCGGAGTGGGACACCTCACGCGGCACGGTCCGAGTGACCGATTTCATGCCCCCGCGTGACGGCGCCCCCCAGCTGATCCGGATCGTCGAGGGCGTCACGGGCCGCGTCCCGATGCGCTCCGCGCTGCGGATGCGTTTCTCGTACGGGCGTGTGGTGCCGTGGGTGCACAAGCACGAGGGGCGGACGGTGGCCGTCGCCGGGCCCGATTCCGTCTGGTACGACACCGAGTGCGAGACCTACGGCAAGGCCCTCACGACGTACTCGGACTTCACGGTCGCGCCGGGTGAGCGGATCGCGTTCACCATCTCCTGGGAGCCCTCGCACAAGCCGCCGCCCGCGCTGCCCGAGCCGGAGCAGGCCCTGGAGGCCACCGAGGAGTTCTGGCGCGACTGGGTGGCGCAGTGCACGTACCACGGGCCGTACCGCGAGGCCGTGGTCCGCTCGCTGATCACGCTGAAGGCCCTGACGTACGCGCCGACGGGCGGCATCGTCGCCGCCCCCACGACCTCCCTCCCGGAGGAGATCGGCGGGGTCCGCAACTGGGACTACCGCTACACGTGGCTGCGGGACGCGGCGATCACACTGTCGTCGCTGCTGCGCACCGGCTACCGCGAGGAGGCGCGCGCCTGGCGCGAATGGCTGCTGCGCGCCGTCGCGGGCGACCCCGAGAACCTGCAGATCATGTACGGCATCGCGGGCGAGCGGGAGCTGGGCGAGGCGGAGCTCGACTGGCTGCCGGGATACGAGAACTCCGGCCCCGTACGCGTCGGCAACGGCGCCGCGCACCAGCTCCAGCTGGACGTGTACGGCGAGGTGACGGAGGCACTGCACCTGGCCCACATGACGGGTCTGGCCCGCAACGACTACGCCTCGCTCCTCCAGCTCAAGCTGATCCGCTACCTGGAGGACCACTGGGACGAGCCGGACGAGGGGATCTGGGAGGTGCGCGGGCCGCGCCGGCACTTCGTCCACTCGAAGGTGATGGCGTGGGTCGCCGTCGACCGCACGATCAAGCTCATCGAGTCCGGGGACGCGGACGGCCCGCTGGAGAAGTGGCGCGAGCTGCGCGACGACATCCACCGGGACGTGTGCGAGAAGGGCTACGACAAGGAGCGCAACACGTTCACGCAGTCGTACGGCTCGAAGGAGCTGGACGCCTCGCTGCTGCTGATCCCGCAGATGGGCTTCCTGCCGCCGGACGACAAGCGCGTGATCGGCACGATCGAGGCCATCCAGCGCGAGCTGTCCACCTCGGACGGCTTCATCCTGCGCTATCCCACCTCCGGTGACGACGCGGGTGTGGACGGCCTGGCGGGCGACGAGGGCGCGTTCCTGGCCTGCTCGTTCTGGATGGCGGACGACCTCGCGATGATCGGCCGGGTGGACGAGGCCCGCAAGCTCTTCGAGAAGCTGCTGGCCCTGCGCAACGACCTGGGCCTCCTCGCGGAGGAGTGGGACCCGCACCTGAAACGCCAGGTGGGCAACTTCCCCCAGGCGTTCAGCCACGTCCCCCTGATCGACACGGCACTGCGCCTGACGGCATCGGGGGCGTACGGCGGCTGACCGCTGGCGCTGGCCGGGCCTGTGTTCGGCTGCGGGCCGGTGGGAGCTGACCGCGCAGTTCCCCGCGCCCCTGGGGGGCTGCGGCTGAGGCGAATGGGCAGGTTTGCCGCGTATCCCTGACGGGCCCGGGTGGCCGTGCCCCGTCAGGGGCGCGGGGAACTGCGCGACAAGCCCCCACCGGCCCGCGGTTGACACCCGACCGGGGTCACCCGCGGCGCCGCTGCCTCAGGGAGCCTTACGGAAGCGGCAGGGGCCGGGTCAGCTCGTCGTAGACGCTGAGGACCTGGGCCACTGTCTGGTCCTCCGTCGGCCAGGTGGCCGCCTGGAGCGCCCCGCTGTTCCTGAGGCGCTCGCACCGGTCGGGGTCGGCGAGGAGGTCGGCAACGGCCTCCGCGAGTGCCTCGGAGTCACCGTGCGGAACCAGCACGGCCGCGTCCCCGACGAGCTCCGGAATGTCCCCGGCGTCGGCCGCGACCAGCGGCACGCGCGCGTGGAGGGCCTCCTGGGCGAGCACGGAGCGTGCTGCGGGGCAGCCGGGCAGCAGGGCGATGTCGGCGGCCTCAAGCAGCTCCCCGACGTCGTCGCGCCGGCCGATGAGACGTACGGGCAGCCCTTCGTTCTCGATACGCCGCTGGAGTTCGCCCCGCAGCGGCCCCTCTCCGGCGATCACGAGCAGCGGCACGGGGTCGAGCCGGCGCCACGCGCGCGCCGCGTCCAGCAGCGTGTCGTACCCCCGGCGCCGGTCGAGGGAACCGACGGCCACCAGCAACGGCCGGTCGGTCGTGCCGAGTTCGGCCCGCGCCTTGGGCCGCAGCCGGTCGGCGTCCTCGCCCGCGGCGACGAGCCGGCGCCGGGCAGGCAGCGCCACCGCGGCGAGCCGCGCGTCCCGGGCACCCCTGCTGCGAGCCCGGTCCACGAGGTCGGACGAGGATCCGAGAACCACCGAGGCGGCCCTCGCCACACGCCGCTCCAGAACGCGCAGCAGACGCGCCCGCGCACCCTCGACGTGCGGACGGATGTGCCAGGTGACGACGAGCGGAACATGCCGTCCCCTGAGCGCGAGCGCGGCCCGCAGTGCGGCGTGCAGACCGTGCGCGTGGACCAGGTGGGCGTCCGCGCAGGCCGCTCGCAGCGCGGCCACCGAGGCCGGGTCGTTGCGCCTGGGCACGTGTACGTGATCGGCGCCGACGCCGGTGAAGTCGTACGTGTGGTCGGCGGCGTCCGGGGCGCACACGGTGACCCGCACGCCCCGTGCGACGAGCCCCGAGGCCAGCGACCGGACATGGGCGGAGCTGCCCGCGCTGCCGCCGCCGAGCACCTGGACGGTACGCAGCGGCGCCTGTCCATGCGGTGCATGTCCGTGCGGTGAGTGGCTGCTCACGTGGCTCACGTGGCCGGGGCTCCTGGTTCGGCGTCGGGCGGTCACGAAGAAACGTACAGAAGGAACGGGCGATGGGGGTGGACCACTCGTCCTCCTCACCAAGGATGCCAGGACAGGGAGGAGTTGCCGACCACCGAGGGTCCCTTGCGACGGAGGCTCCGCGGGCGGGTTACGGGCGGCCTGCGGGCGATCACTCGCACGAGTGAGGGCCTGCCGATGTTCGCGGGCGCACGGGGGCGGGTGTCGCCCGGGCAAGCCCCGGGACACACCTTTCACGCCCCCGTCACGCTCGGCGCGCACGGCCCGACTGTTCCGGCCGGCAGCGGTCCGAGCGCGCTCGCCTTCCGGCGGCCACACGAAGGTGGGCGGCCCGGAGGGCCGGCTGGACAAGCCGCCGTCGCTCCGTCCTGCCGCCTGCCCGCCTGCCCGCCTGCCCGCCTGCCCGTCACGCGTCCCGCGGCCACGCACGCGTGCGTCCGCCTACGCGTCCGCCCGAGCCGTCGCCAGCAGTTCCTCCGCGTGGGCCCGGGCCGTTTCCGAGTCCTCCTGGCCCGCCAGCATCCGGGAGAGCTCGCGGATGCGCTCCTCGCCCTCCAGGACCTTCACGCCGGAGCGGGTGACCGAGCCGTCGCTGGTCTTCTCGACCAGCAGCTGCCGGTCGGCGAAGGCTGCCACCTGGGGCAGGTGGGTCACGACCACGACCTGCGCCTTCTTGGCGAGACGCGCGAGCCGCCGGCCGATCTCGACGGCGGCCTTTCCGCCGACACCGGCGTCGACCTCGTCGAAGAGATACGTGGGCACGGGATCCGTGCCCGCGAAGACGACCTCGACCGCGAGCATGACCCGCGACAGCTCACCACCGGACGCGCCCTTGGCGATGGGCCGCGGCGGCGCCCCGGAGTGGGGGGCGAGGAGCAGTTCGACCTCGTCGGCACCGGCGGGCCCGTACGAGACCGGACGTCCGCCGACCTCCACACCCTCCGGGTCCTCGGTCTGCCGGATCTCGAACGACACGCGCGCGTGCGGCATCGCGAGCGAGGCCAGCTCCGCGGTCACGGCGGCGGCGAAGCGTTCGGCGGCCTCCGTACGGGCGTCCGTCAGTGCCTGCGCCAGTCCGCCCAGTTCGGCCCGCAGCGCGTCCCGCTCGGCGGTCAGCTCGCCGATCCGGTCGTCGTCGCCGTCCAGCTCCAGGAGCCGCGCGGCTCCCTGCTCGGCGTAGGTCAGTACGGCGGCCGTGCCCTCGCCGTGCTCGCCGTACTTGCGCATCAGCGCGGTGAGCGCGGCGCGCCGCTCCTCGACCGCCGAGAGCCGCAGCGGGTCCGCGTCGAGGTCGTCGGCGTAGCCCGCCAGCTCCCCCGCCACGTCGCCCAGCAGAATCCCGATCTCCCCGATGCGGCCCGCCAGGGCGCCGAGGGCTGCGTCGTGGGACCGTACGGCCTCCAGGGCCCGGTGCGCGCCCGCGACGAGCGTCGTGGCGTCGATGCCCTCCGGGTCCTCGGGGTTGCCCACGAGCGCGGCGTGCGCGGCCGTCGCGGCCGACGCGAGCGCCTCCGCGTGCCCGAGCCGCTCGGCCTCGGCGGCGAGCTCCGCGTCCTCGCCCGCCCTGGGCTCCACCGCGGCGATCTCGTCGAGCCCGAAGCGCAGCATGTCGGCTTCCTGGGCACGTTCACGGGCGCGCGTGGTGATCTGGTCCAGCTCGGTGGAGACGGCGCGCAGCCGCCGGTACGCGCCCGCGTACTTGGCGAGCGGCACGGCGACCGCGTCACCCGCGTACCGGTCGAGGGCCTGCCGCTGCCGGGACAGCTTGAGCAGCCCCTGCTGGTCGGTCTGGCCGTGCACCGCCACCAGGTCGTCGGCGAGTTCGGCGAGCAGTCCCACGGGCACGGAACGCCCGCCGAGATGCGCGCGCGAGCGGCCCTCCGCGGAAACGGTACGGCTGATGAGCAGGGTCCCGTCGTCGAGTTCCGCGCCGGCCTCCTCGGCCCGGACGGCCGCCGAGGCGCCGTCGGGGACGGAGATCCGTCCCTCCACGACCGCGTTCTTCGCGCCGATCCGTACGAGGGCGGCGTCGGCGCGTCCGCCCAGCAGCAGGCCCAGGCTGGTGACCACCATCGTCTTGCCCGCGCCGGTCTCACCGGTGACCGCGGTGAAGCCGGGCGACAGCTCGACCACCGCGTCGTCGATGACTCCGAGCGACCGTATCCGCATCTCCTCCAACACGGACATGACCATACGAGGTTTCCCCCACCCGGCGCGACGCCGCCCCAGTCCCTGCACAAACGTGCAGGTGTCCGGGCAGGGATTCCGTGCCCCATAAGGGGCGCGGGGCTGTATCGACATGCGGCTCCGCCGCGTGGGCGCGACCAGCCCCCACGGACCCGCAGATTCGTCACCCTCCCGGCAGCGAAGCGTCTGCGGCGCCTAGGGCCCTTCTGAT
>NZ_LIPP01000084.1:14474-25103 GCF_001418335.1 Streptomyces aurantiacus
TCCATCAGAAGGGCCCTAGTGGGGCGCCCCCCGCCACCCGGCGACCGGCAGCGCGAACTTGGCCACCAGCCGGTCGGTGAACGACGCGTGGTGCAGCCGGGCCAGCCGCACCGGAACGGCCCCGCGACGCACCTCCACGCGGGCGCCCGGCGGCAGGTCGATCGTGCGGCGGCCGTCGCACCACAGGACCCCCGGCGGGATGTGCGGCAGGATCTCCACGGCAAGGACCGAGTTCGGCGAGGTCACCAGCGGCTTGGCGAACAGGGCGTGCGCGCTGATCGGCACCATGAGCAGCGCCTCGACCTCCGGCCACACCACGGGACCGCCCGCGGAGAAGGCGTACGCCGTGGACCCGGTCGGTGTCGACAGCACGATCCCGTCGCAGCCGAACCCGGTCACCGGCCGCCCGTCGATCTCCAGCACGACCTCAAGGAGCTTCTCGGCTCCCGCCTTCTGCACGGCGGCCTCGTTGAGCGCCCAGTCCGTGTGCACGACGTCGCCGTTGCTGTGCACGACGACGTCGACGGTCATGCGCTCCTCGACCTCGTACGCCTTCGTCACCACCCGGTCGACGACCTTGTCGAGGTCGTCGCGCTCGGCCTCCGCGAGGAAGCCGACGCGCCCCAGGTTGACGCCGAGCATCGGCACGCCGGAGGCGCGGGCGAACTCGGCGCCGCGCAGCAGCGTCCCGTCGCCGCCGAGGACGATCAGCAGCTCACATCCGTCGAGGCACTCCGGTGTCGCCTCCTTGACGAGCTCCACGCTCGACGGCAACGGCAGGTCGGCCGCCTCCGCCTCCAGGACGCGTACGCCGAGCCCGGAGCGCAGCAGCCCCTGGACGACGAGCTCGGCACTGCGGATGGCCGCGGGCCGTCCGGTGTGGGCGAGCAGAAAAACGGTACGAGATCGGGTGTCACCGGTGTCACTCAACGCGGCCCCTCCGCCACTGCACGGTCGACGTCGGCCGGGTCCAGTGCGGGAGCCCCGGCACGCAGCCACAGAAAGTACTCGACATTCCCGGAAGGCCCGGGCAGCGGACTGGCCGTCACGCCCTTCACTCCGAGCCCCAGTTGGCCCGCCTGCCGGGCCACCTGGCGCACGGCGTCCGCCCGCAGCTGGGGGCTGCGGACGACTCCGCCGCTCCCGAGCCGTTCCCTGCCCACCTCGAACTGCGGCTTGACCATCATCACCAGGTCGGCTCCGGGCGCCGCGCACCGCACAAGGGCGGGCAGCACCAGGCCGAGCGGGATGAAGGACAAGTCACCGACAATGAGATCCACCGGCTCCCCATCGATCGCCTCCAACGTCAACTCGCGTACGTTCGTACGGTCCTTGACGGTGACGCGTTCATCGCTTCGCAGAGACCACGCCAACTGTCCGTAGCCGACGTCCACGGCGAGTACCCCCGCGACGCCCGCGCGCAGCAGCACATCGGTGAACCCGCCCGTCGAGGCTCCGGCGTCCAGGGCCCGCCGGCCCTCGACCTCCAGGCCGAGCGGTACGAAGGCCTCCAGCGCCCCGGCGAGCTTGTGGCCGCCGCGCGAGACGTAGTCCGGGTCGTTGTCGTCCTCGGCGACCAGGATGGGCGCCGCGGTCTCCACCTGCGTGGCGGGCTTGGTCGCGAGGTTCTTGCCGACGGTGACCCGCCCGGCGGCGATCAGCTGTCCGGCGTGCTCGCGCGAGCGGGCGAGCTTGCGCCGGACCAGCTCGGCGTCGAGGCGGCGTCGTGCCACTCCTGCCACGTTCGGTTCAGCTCCTGTTGCTGTTGCTGTTGCTGTTGCTGTTGTACGGCGTAGGGGGCGCCGGGGGTCCCGGGCGGGCGTCGAGCGCGGTGAGCGTGTCGCGCAGCCCCGCGTGTACATCCTCGTACACCTCCACGTGCCCGTCCGTGGCGAGGTGGTCGGCGTCGGCCAGCCGGTCGAGCAGGGCGTCGACCCCGGCATCGCCCGTGGGCGTGCGGGGCGCGTGCAGCGGGGCGGGGGCGGCCGGGTCGTACTCGGGCCGGGTGTCGGCCCCGGCATCGGCCCCGACACCGGGCTCGGCGTCGGCATCGGCTTCCGGTTCGGGTTCCGGTTCGAGTTCCGGTTCCGGCTCCGCACCGAAAGGCCCCGAACCGAGCAATTCGGTCTCCGGGCCGGTCATGGAGTCGTTCATGCCCCGACGCTACCGCGAAGCGCTGGGGTACCGTCGATCACGATGGCGACGATTGAGGAGTGCCGCGGCGCACTCGACAGACTCTCGGACAACATGGCGGGCGCGAACGGCGACGTACGGAGCGCGGCCGCGTTGGACCGCTCGCTGAGCTGCCGTATCACCGACCTGGACACCACCTTCGTCGGCCGGCTGCGGGACGGCCGCATCACGGTGCTCGACACGGTCGAGGGCCCGCCGCCCGAAAAGGCCGAGATCCGGCTCGCCATGACCGGCGACGACCTGGTCGCGATGGTCGAGGGCGAGCTGAACTTCGCGAAGGCCTGGGGCTCGGGCCGGGTGAAGCTCGAAGCGGGCCTGCGCGACCTGATCCGGCTCAGGAAGCTGCTCTGACCCTGCCGCCCGAACCCGAACCTGAACCCGGACCCGGCGCCGTACGTGCCTTCCGTGCCGCCGGCACCACCAGCGGCGTACCCGTCTCGGGGTCGTCGATGACCTGACAGCGCAGCCCGAAGACCTCCTCGACCAGCCCGGCCGTGACGATGTCCGCGGGGGCGCCCTCCGCGATCACCGACCCGTCGCGCAGGGCGATCAGGTGGGTGGCGTACCGGGCGGCGTGATTGAGGTCGTGCAGTACGGCGACCAGGGTGCGGCCCTGCTCCTCATGGAGCTCGGCGCACAGGTCGAGTACGTCGATCTGGTGCTGGATGTCGAGGAACGTCGTCGGCTCGTCGAGCAGCAGCAGCGGCGTCTGCTGGGCGAGCGCCATGGCGATCCACACACGCTGGCGCTGGCCTCCGGAGAGCTCGTCGACATACCGGTCGGCGAGTTCGGCGACCCCGGTCGACGTCATGGACTCGCGTACGACCCGCTCGTCCTCGGTCGACCACTGGCGCAGCAGCCCTTGGTGTGGGTAGCGGCCGCGGCCGACGAGGTCGCCGACGGTGATCCCGTCGGGCGCGATCGACGACTGCGGGAGCAGCCCGAGCGTCCTCGCCACCTTCTTGGCGGGCATCGACTGGATGGCCTGGCCGTCCAGGAGCACCCGGCCCCGCTGCGGCTTCAGCATCCGGGACAGGGCGCGCAGCAGCGTGGACTTGCCGCAGGCGTTGGGGCCGACGATCACCGTGAAGGAGTTGTCCGGTATCTCGACCGACAGCTGTTCGGCGATGACGCGCTGGTCGTAGGCGAGGGTGACGTCCTCGGCGGACAGGCGGTTCACTGTGCTCCTTGTACTCCTTGTACTCCGTGTGCCTGGTGTGCTCCTTGGGCTGTTCATATCCGGCCCGCCTTCCGTTCGGTGACCAGGAGCCACAGCAGATAGACGCCGCCGAGCACTCCGGTCACCACGCCGACGGGCAGCTGGTCGGCTCCGAAGGCCCGCTGCGAGGCCCAGTCGGCGACGACCAGGAGGGTGGCGCCCATGCACATCGCCGGCACCAGGTTGGGCCCCGGTGAGCGGGTGAGACGCCGTGCGAGCTGCGGCGCGGTGAGCGCGACGAAGCCGACCGGGCCCGCGGCGGCGGTGGCGGACGCGGTGAGCAGCACGGCGGCCACCATGAGCAGCAGCCGCGTCCGCTCCACCCGCACGCCGAGCGCGTACGCCACGTCGTCGCCCATCTCCAGCATCCGCAGGGCGCGCGCGTTGCCGAGGACCAGGGGTACAAGTACGGCGCACAGCCCGAGCAGCGGCCAGACCTGGGACCAGTCACGGCCGTTGAGGGAACCGGTCATCCAGACGATCGCGCGGGCCGCGTCGACGAGGTCGGCCTTGGTGATCAGGTAGCCGTTGACGGCCGTGACGATCGCGGAGACACCGATACCGACCAGGACCAGTCGGTATCCGTGCACGCCCCGCTTCCAGGCCAGCGCATAGATGGCAAGACCGGTCACCAGGCCACCGACCAGCGCCCCGACGGTCACCTGGGTGGCGCTCCCGGAGAACAGCACGATCATCACGAGCGCGCCGGCCGTGGAGCCCTGCCCGAGTCCGAGCACGTCCGGACTGCCCAGCGGATTGCGGGAGATGGCCTGGAAGAGGGCGCCGCCGAGCCCGAGCGCGGCGCCGACCAGGAGCCCCACCAGGACCCGCGGCAGCCGCAGTTCGTTGACGATGAACTCCTGGCCCGCGTCGCCGTTGCCGAGCAGCGTCCTGAGGACGTCGGCGGCGGGGATCGGGAAGTCGCCGGTGCCGATGAGGACGACACTCGCGGTGAGCGCCGCCACCAGCAGCAGGGCGACGACCGTGAACGCTCGGACGTCGACACGGACCGACAGCCCGCCCCCGCCGGTACGGAGGGTGCGACCGCGGAAGCGCCGGGCAGGGACCACCTGTTCGTGTTCGGCCTGGTTGCGTAGGGCCTTCACAACTGCGCCGTCCTCCGCCGTCGTACGAGAAAGATGAAGACCGGACCACCGAGGATCGCGGTGACGATGCCGACCTGGAGTTCCGCGGGGCGCACGACCATCCGGCCGACGACGTCGGCGCCGAGCAGCAGCACCGGCGACAGCACGGTGGCGTACGGCAGGATCCAGCGCAGGTCGGGCCCGGTGAAGGAGCGGACGACGTGCGGGACCATCAGCCCCACGAAGACGATCGGACCGCAGGCGGCGGTCGCGGCCCCGCACAGCACGGTGGCGGCGGCCATGGACAGCGCGCGGGTGCGGTTCAGATGCGCCCCCAGCGCGCGGGCGGTGTCGTCGCCCATGGCCATGGCGTTCAGCGGACGGGCGAGGGCCAGCGCCAGGAGCGTACCGGCGACGAGGAACGGCAGCACCTGCCGGATGGTGGTGTCGGTGGCCGAGGCCAGCGAACCGACCGTCCAGAAGCGCATCTTGCCGAGCGCCGCCTCATCCATGATCATCACGGCCTGGAGATAGCCGTAGAGCGCGGCGCTGATCGCGGTCCCCGCGAGGGCGAGCCGCACCGGCGTCGCGCCCCGGCTGCCGCCGAGGAAGTACACCAGCACCCCGACCACGGCCGCGCCTCCGAAGGCGAACCACACATAGCCGTTCAGCGAGGTGACGCCGAAGAAGGTGATCGCCGTGACGACCGCGGCGGACGCGCCCGCGTTGATGCCGAGCAGCCCGGGGTCGGCGAGCGGGTTGCGGGTGAGCGCCTGGAGCACGGCCCCGGCAAGGCCGAGCGCGGCGCCGACGAGCAGCCCGAGGACCGTACGCGACAGCCGCTCACCCACCACGACGTCGCCGTACGTACCCGAGTCCTCGAACAGGCCGTGCCAGACCTGCTCAAGGGACAGCTCTTTCGCGCCGATCGCGATGCTCGCCAGAGCGACGAGCACCAGCACGGCGAGGGACAGGAAGAGCCCTACTGTTCGTATCGCCCGGCGGGTCGGAGGCGCGGGGGCGGTCTCCGCGCGCGGTTCGGGGGGACTGTCGACCAACACGCAGTTAGGTTAGCCTACCCTCGCAAGCTGGTTCGATCCGTGTAGGCCGTGACCTGCGCGACCTCCCCCTCCGATCAAAGCTCTCAGGGCTCGGGCAAAGCTCTCTGGGTTCAGGTTCAAAGGCCCAGGGGCATGAGTCATGGGTCAGCCGCCCTCAAAGCCCCAACCGGGCCAGCGCCTTGCCTCCGTCCAGCTCGCACGCCGCGTCCCCGGCCGCCGTCCAGGCAGCGGCGCACAACGCCCGCAGCCCGTCCATGGGCTCGCCCTCACCGGCCAGTTCGAGCCGCTCGCCGCCGGCCGTCGCCGTATAGCCCCCGCACCGGAACCCGTCGCCCGCCTCGACGACCTCGGGCTGGCCGGTCAGCATCCCCCGCAGATCGGCGTCGACGTAGGTCGGCCGGTGCTGCGGCGGCGCGGCGAGGAGCTGCGCCCCGTCGGTCACCCCGGTCAGCACGAGCAGCGAGTCCACCTCGCCGTTGAACGCGCCCTCGATGTCCGTGTCGAGCCGGTCCCCGACGACCAGCGGCCGGACGGCCCCGGTCCGCAGGATCGTCTCGCGGTGCATCGGCGGCAGCGGCTTGCCCGCCACCTGCGGCTCGGCGCCCGTCGCGATCCGTACGACCTCCACGGCCGCGCCGTTGCCCGGGGCGATGCCGCGCGCGCTGGGAATCGTCAGGTCGGTGTTGGACGCGAACCACCGCACCCCGCGCGCGATGGCATAGGACGCCTCCGCGAAGCGCCCCCACGGCAGGTCGGGCCCGCCGAATCCCTGCACGACCGCCACCGGATCGTCGTCGGCCGACTCGACCGGCTCAAGACCGCGCTCGCGCAGCGCGACCCGCAGTCCCTCCCCGCCGATCACCAGCACGCGCGCGCCCTGGGGCACCTGCTCGCTGATCAGCCGGGCCACGGCCTGCGCCGAGGTGATGACGTCCGACGCCTCGGTCGGTATGCCCAGCTCCGTGAGGTGCTCCGCGACGGTGTCGGGGGTCCGCAGCGCGTTGTTCGTGACGTACGCGAGACGCATCCCGCCCGCGTGGGCCGTGCCGAGCGACTCGACCGCGTACGCGATCGCGTTGCCGCCCGCGTACACCACTCCGTCCAGGTCGAGCAGCGCCGTGTCGTACGCCTCGCTCAGGGCCCGGTCACTGCCCTCGGGCCGCGTCCTCGCGGTCTGGCTCATTACACATCGCTCCTCGTTCGATCCCTCTGCCCGATCATGCCTCATACCACTGACACACTTACGATGCATCAATGAACACTGCAGGTACCGCGGACGTACCGGCACGCATGGGCCTTGATCTCACCCCGTTCCGGGGCCTGCGCTACGACCCCGACCGAGTCGGCAGCCTGTCCGCCGTCACATCCCCGCCGTACGACGTGGTCGTACGGCCCGACGGCCTGCACCACCTGGAATCCGCGGACCCCCACAACATCGTCCGTCTGATCCTGCCGCAGGCCACCACGCCCGCCATCCGTAACGAACAAGCGGCGGACACCCTGCACCGCTGGGTGTCCGCGGGCGTCCTGAGAACCGACGCCGAACCGGCTCTGTACGTCTACGAGCAGCGGGACGGCGAGGGCCTGTTCCAGCGGGGAATCATCGGGGCCCTGCGGCTGTCCGAGCCGTCGGAGGGCGTGGTGCTGCCGCACGAGGACGTCATGCCGCACGTCGTCGCGGACCGCGCGGCCCTCATGCGGGCCACCTCCGCGAACCTCGAACCCCTGCTGCTGACCTACCGGGGCGACGGCACCGCCTCCGGCACGACCGCCGTCATCGACCGCACCGCCGAGCACCGGCCCCTGCTGTCCACCACTACGGAGGACGGCTTCAGCCATCGACTGTGGGCCGTCACCGATCCGGTGGACCTCGCCGCGGTCCACCGGGACCTGGCCTGCCGCCAGGCGCTCATCGCGGACGGCCACCACCGCTGGGCGACCTACCTGCGGCTGCGCGCGGAGCACCCGTCGCCCAGCCCCTGGGACTTCGGCCTGGTGCTCCTGGTCGACACCGCGCGCCATCCACTGCGCGTCCGCGCGATCCACCGCCTCCTGCACCGCCTCCCGGTGCCCGACGCCCTCTCCGCCCTGGGCGAGTCCTTCCGCGTACGCCACGTCGACGGACCCCTGCCCAAGGCGCTGTCGGCCCTCTCCCTGGCGGCTGCCGACGGAAACGCCTTCCTCCTTGCGGGCGACGGCGGCTTCCACCTCGTCGACCGCCCTTGGCCCGACCTCCTCGCCCGTACGATCCGGCCGGACCGCCCGGAGGCCTGGCGCACCCTGGACGCGACGGTCCTGCACGCCACGCTCCTCGACCATGTCTGGCGCATCCCGGACGTCCCGGAGCACATCGCGTACATCCACGACACAGCCGCCACGGTCGCCAAGGCGGAGCGCGACGGCGGCACGGCCGTCCTGATGCATCCGGTCCGCGAGGAGGTCGTACGCGACCTGGCGAGCCAGGGCGTCACGATGCCCCGCAAGTCGACGTCCTTCGGCCCGAAGCCGGCGTCGGGCCTGGTACTGCGCGCGCTCGGCCTCTGACACGACCTCGTACGACGCAAACGGGCGGGACTCCCCCAGGGAATCCCGCCCGCACACTTCTACGCCCCTACGCCCCTACGACTCCGACGCTTGACGGACCTCAGCCCTCAAGGTCGTCCTTGTCCACGGCACTGTCCGCGGAACCTCCCTCGGGACTGTCGTCGTCCTCGTCGAGTGCGTCCACGAACTCGACACCGTCGAGCTCCGCGAGGCGGTCGGAGGCGTCCGTGCTGCCGTCCTTGTCGGACTCGACGGCCTTGGCGAACCACTCGCGCGCCTCGCCCTCACGCCCGGCCGCGAGCAACGCGTCGGCGTACGCGTAACGCAGGCGCGCGGTCCACGGCTGTGCGGAGTTGGAGGCCAACTCGGGGCTCTGCAGCGTGACGATGGCCGCGTCGAGCTGGTCCAGGTCCCGCCGCGCACCGGCCGCCACGAGCCGCATCTCGACCTGTCCGGCCTTGTCGAGCTTCTTCACCTCGGGAGCTCCGGCCATCTCGACCGCCTTCTCGGGGCGCCCCAGACCGCGCTCGCAGTCCGCCATCATGGGCCACAGGTCCGCGTGGCCGGTCATGCGTCGCGCGGCCCGGAACTCGGCGAGCGCCTCGCTGTACTTCTGGGTCGCGTACGCGGCGAAGCCGGCCGCTTCCCGCACGGCGGCGACACGCGACGCGAGCCGCAGCGCAACCCTGGAGTAGCCGTACGCGCCCTCGGGGTCCTCGTCGATGAGCCTGGCCACCATCACCAGGTTCCTGGAGACGTCATCGGCCAGTCCCTTCGGCAGGCTCATGAGCTCCTGCCGCACGTCCTTGTCGATCTCCTCACCCGTGACGTCGTCAGGGATCGGCAGCCGCTTGATCGGCTCACGGTCCCGCTCCCGCTCATCGCGGAAACCGCCACCACCGCGGTCGTCCCGCCCACGGAAACCGCCACCGGGACGGCCACGACTGTCTTCGCGGCGGGGCCCACCACGACCACGGTCGTCGCGCCCGCCACGGTCGTCCCGTCCACGGAAGCCGCCACGGTCACCACCGCCGCGGTTGTCGTCACGACGGTCGTCACGACGGAAGGGCGGACGGTCGCCACCGCCACCACGGTTGTCGTCGCGTCGGAAGCCGCCACGGTCGCCGCCACCACGGTTGTCATCACGGCGGTCATCACGGCGGTCGTCACGGCGGAAGGGCGGGCGATCGTTGTCACGCCTCGGGGCACCACGATCGTCATCACGCCGGAAGGGCGGACGGTCGCCACCGCCACCACGGTTGTCGTCCCGTCGGAACCCGCCACGGTCGCCGCCGCCACGGTTGTCATCACGGCGGTCGTCACGGCGGTCGTCACGCCGGAAGGGCGGGCGGTCGTTGTCACGCCTCGGGGCACCACGGTCGCGGTCGTCGCGACTGGGCCCACTGGGCCGGTCGTCACGACGGAACGCCGGACGGCTACCGCCACTGCGGTTGTCATCGCGACGGAACCCGCCACGGTCGCCGCCACCGCGGTTGTCATCACGGCGGTCGTCACGGCGGAAGGGCGGGCGGTCGTTGTCACGCCTCGGGGCACCACGCTCGTCATCACGACGGAACGCCGGCCGGTCGCCACCGCCACCACGATTGTCGTCCCGACGGAAACCGCCACGGTCACCGCCGCTGCGGTCGTCACGTCCACGGAAGCCGCCTCGGTCACCACCGCCGCGGTTGTCGTCACGGCGGTCATCGCGCCGGAAGGGCGGGCGGTCGTTGTCACGCCTCGGGGCACCACGGTCGCGGTCGTCGCGACTGGGCCCACTGGGCCGGTCGTCACGACGGAACGGCGGACGGCTACCGCCACTGCGATTGTCATCGCGACGGAAACCGCCACGGTCACCGCCACCGCGATTGTCATCACGGCGGTCGTCACGCCGGAAGGGCGGGCGATCGTTGTCACGCCTCGGGGCACCACGGTCGCGGTCATCGCGACTGGGCCCACTGGGCCGGTCGTCACGACGGAACGCCGGACGGCTACCACCACCACGGCTGTCGTCACGGCGGTCGTCGCGCCGGCCGCCGGGCGCACCGCGGCCGTTGTCGCGGCTCGGGCCCCCGCGGTAGCCGCCGCGGTCACCACTGTCCCGGCGTCGCTGGTCGCGCTCCGGTCGCTCGTCGGGAGAGTTGGTGGACATGGGTGACTCCTGTCATCGGTACCGCAAGTCATTCTCGCGCAGCCGGGTACCCGGCGCGCTTCGGAAAACAAAAAAGGACCTCTGGTCCCAGCGATTCGCTGGGACCAGAGGTCCTCAAAGATTGTTCGGCGGCGTCCTACTCTCCCACAGGGTCCCCCCTGCAGTACCATCGGCGCTGTAAGGCTTAGCTTCCGGGTTCGAAATGTAACCGGGCGTTTCCCTCACGCTATGACCACCGAAACCCTTTCAGACACTCCGCCAGAGGCAGAGTTATGAACGGGCAGCGAACAAGCACACTATTCAATTGATTAGTGGAACTGTTCAGCCAGCACAACCGTTCGTTGTCTGGGAACTACACAGTGGACGCGAGCAACT
>NZ_LIPP01000085.1 GCF_001418335.1 Streptomyces aurantiacus
AGGGCGCACGTCTCGGCGCCGGAGATTTCCAAGCCGGAGCCCAGGAGGCCGGAGCCACGAGAAGCCCGGCGCTGCGCCACCGACAGCCGCACCCGACGCTCGGGGCGGCGCCGAGACGTGCGCCCTGGGCCCCCAGCCGAGGTCCGCCGCAAGGAGCGACCTCAGTGCCCCGCACGCGCCCGAGCGCGGCACCTGGGTGGCTCCCGAGCGCACAGGCCGTCTCCGCTCCGGGCGCCCTCACGCAGGCGGCTCCGGGCGCCCTCCGTACAGACTGCTCCGATCCCCCGTGCCGGGAAGCCGCTAGCATCGGCCAGCACCGACGGGCATCCGCCACCGCCCGACCCCCAGGCCAGGGAGCGAAACGTGCTGATCACCCACGACACCCGGTGCGCCCTCGACACCGTGGTCGATCTGGTGAACACCGCACCGGAGGACGACGTCACGGACGGACTCGCGAACCTCGCGGCACTGCACGATTTCGTACGAAAGCACGACATGAGCGATGTCGGGACGCTGTCCGAACTCGATCTATCGGCGATGCGCCGGATCCGGGGGCGCTTCGCCGCCGTCTTCGCGGCCCCCGACGCGCGGGCCGCCGCGACGCTCATCAACGAGCTGGTCGCCGCCGCGGGCACCACGCCTCGCCTCACGAACCACGACGGCTACGACTGGCACGTGCACTACTTCGCGCCCGGCGCGTCCGTCGCCGACCACCTCGCCGCGGACTGCGGCATGGCGCTGGCCTTCTTCGTGGTGGCGGGGGAACAGGAGCGGCTGCGCCGCTGTGAGGCACCGGACTGCCGACGCGCCTTCGTCGATCTCTCCCGCAACCGCTCCCGTCGCTACTGCGACAGTCGCACCTGCGGAAATCGCCTCCATGTGGCCGCGTACCGGGCGCGGCGCAAGGAAGCGGCGGGCTGACGGAGTCCTCGGCGGGTGGCGCCAGGGACTCCGCGTACGGCTCAGAGCAGCAGCAGATCGTGCAGCGATGCCATGAGCAGCAGACAGCCGATCACCGCAAGGAAGATCATCAGCGGTGGCTGGGAAAGCGCGAAGAGACAACCCCGCCGCTCCTCGGGAGGAACTGCGGTGTCGCTTTGGGTTGTGTCCAGCATCTCGCGGCGATGATGACGCAGCCGAGAGTCCCGACGCGATCAACACGCCCGAAATATGGGGGAGTTAGCCGAAATCCGTGACACAGCGTTCCACGATCTGGGATAGGCGGGCGCGTCGGGGCCGGTCGCGTGTCCAACCGGCTCGCCGGGTGGACTCAGAAAGCCGGTGCCCGTGCCATCACGAGCCGCGGTTTCCTCACATTCCGTCCTGCCGTGTGCTTCCTGCCTGCTCTGCGCTTCCTGCCCCGTGCTTCATATCCCGTGCTTCTTCAGGATGGCCTCGATGTCGCTGAAGTCGTCCGCCGACTCGGCCTTGCGGGGCTTGGCCGCAGGGCGGGCCGCCGGGCGGGCGGTCGCCGGGCCCAGCGAGGGTGCCGAGGCCGCCGGGGCCACCGCCTCGCGCTGTGCGGCACGGGCCGCCTTGCGCTCCTTGCGGGTCCCGCCGGTACGCCGCTCCACGGCGCGCGTGGTCATGAACAGCAGCCAGGCTCCCCCGAGCACGCCGAAGCCGGCCCAGGCCGTCGGGCTGAAGGCGGTCTCGACCGCCCACTCGACGGCTCCGGTCATCACCAGACCGAGCGGGACCAGTGAGTACGCGGCAAGGCGGGCCGCCGCGAGGAATCGCTTGCGGTACGCGGTGACCACGGCGATGCCCAGGCCTGCCGCGGCGACGGCGGAACAGACGGTCTCGGCAATCATCCGGTCCTCCAGGCATGGCGGCGGGTTCGGGCGGGAGCGCTTCGTCCCTTCCATCCTGCACCGCCGCATGCCCGGCTTGCCATGGTCCGGGGAGACCTCAGGGACATCTCCGGGTCGGGTCCTCCTGAGGTGTGGGCCGAATCGGGTCGCCCAGGGTCGCCCTCGGGTCCCGGTTGGGCCGGGCGGCGCCGGCTGGGAGACTGGTCCCATGAGTGACTCCTCCCCCGCCCGCCCCGCCGTCCCCGTCCTGGACGTCTGGTGCGAACTCCAGTGCCCGGACTGCCGCAGCGCCCTCGACGACCTGCGCGCGCTGCGCGCCCGCTACGGCGACCGGCTGGAGCTGCGGCTGCGGCACTTCCCCCTGGAGAAGCACAAGCACGCGTTCGCGGCCGCGCAGGCCGCCGAGGAGGCCGCGGAACAGGGCAAGGCCTGGCCGTACGTCGAGGCCGTGCTGGAGCGCGTACAGGAGCTGGACCGCCAGGGGGAGGCGCTTCTCATCGAGGTGGCCCGCGGGCTCGGCCTGGACGCCGAGGAGTTCGACACGGCCCTCATCGACGGCCGGCACATCCTGATCGTCGACGCCGACCAGGCCGAGGGCAAGGCCATCGGCGTCACCGGCGTCCCGACGTACGTCATCGACGGTGAGCGCCTCGACGGCGGCAAGAACCAGGAGGGACTGCGCGAGCGCGTCGAGGAGATCGTGGACCGGTTGCTGGCCGAGCAGGAGCCCTCCGGCCTTTGACCGCAGGTCCTCCACCCACACACCTCAGGTCCGCTACGCCAGATCCTTGTAGAGGTGGTACACGGTCGTCTCGTAGCCGAGTGACTCGTAGAGCCGCTCGGCCGGGGTGTTGCCGGCGAAGACGTTCAGCCGGACACCGACGCGTCCGGCTGCGGCCGCCTGTACCTCCGCCAGCAGCATCAGCGAACGGCCGTGCCCCCGGCCCCGGTATCTCTCCTCGGCCTCGACGTCGAAGACGAACGCCCAGCCGTCGCGGGTCCCCAGCCACAGGAAGCCCACCGCGGTGCCCTCGTGCTCCAGGACGCTGAGGTCCGTGTCCGCGGTGCCGAGTCCGTCCGGCAGTTCGGTGGCGTGGTCCCGTTCGGCCTTGGCCCTGGCCTCGGCCTCGGGCACCCCCCGGGTGATCCACTCCTGGGCATAGTCCTCCTGGGCCTTTGCCACCCAGGTCTCGAACTCGGCCTCCGTCATGGGGCGTCCGCTGCTGCCTGCGGCCAGTTCGGGCGGGGTGTCGCCGAGCCGCTTCTCCATGTGGCGGTTGCGCACCACGTAGCCGAGGGCCGTCGTCAGTCGCAGGGCCGCCGCCGAGCCGGCGGGTACCGACACCTCGATCCGCCCGCAGCCCCAGCCCCGCGCCACCTCCTCCGCGGCGAGCGCGGCCACGGTGCCCCGGCCGCGCCCCCGGTCCGGCTCCTCGATGCTCAGTTGACGGACCTGGGCCACCGACGACCCGAAGGCGGGGTGCGTGGCGAGGTGTATCGCGCCCACGGGACGGCTGTTCACGCACACCGCGTAGTGGCGTGACAGCGCGCCGTCGGCGTCGCGCTGAAGCGGCTCGGTCGGCCGCAGAGTGGTGGTCATCAGGGGTGTTGTACCCCTCCGCACCGGTTCACGCCAACGAATTCGGCCGCCGGGCCCGGCGAGCGATCAGCCGCGGGCCGACTCGGGAGCCGGCCCACCGCCGGATCACGGATCGACGTCGTCGCCCGCACGCTCGTCGAAGATCCGCATGGCCTTGGCGGTCACCGCGCCCGGTGCGCCGGGCAGTTCGCGGCCGTCGACCCGGTGCACGGCCTGCACGTCACGCAGTGTCGAGGTCAGGAAGACCTCCTCGGCCCGCTCCAGGACGTCCAGCGGAAGGTCGGTCTCCTTGGCGCCGGTCCACTCGACGGTGAGCGCGCGCGTGATGCCCGCGAGGCACCCGGAGGCGACGGGCGGGGTGTGGATCTCGCCGTCGAGGACGACGAAGACGTTGGAGCCCGTGCCCTCGCAGAGCTGCCCGACCGTGTTCGCGAACAGCGCCTCGGACCCGCCGTGTTCGCGCGCACGGGCGAGGGCGACGACGTTCTCGGCGTACGACGTGGTCTTGAGGCCCGTCAGCGCGCCGCGCTCGTTGCGGGTCCAGGGGACGGTGATCACGGCGGTGGAGTCGGGACGGCGGCCGGACTCACCCAGGGCCACGACCAGGGTCGGCCCTTGCTCGCCACGGTCCGAGCCGAGCGGCCCATGGCCCCCGGTGTACGTGATCCGCAGGCGGCCGAGCCGCATCGGATTGGCGTCCAGGACGGCCGCGCAGGCACTGCGCACCTCGTCACGGTCGGGCTCGGGCAGCCCGAGACCGCTCGCCGAGCGTGCCAGCCGGTCGAGGTGGCGGGTGAGCGCGAACGGACGGCCGTCGACCGCCTTCACGGTCTCGAAAACGCCGTCGCCCACGGTCAGCCCGTGGTCGAAGACGGAGACACGGGCCGACTCGCTGTCCTGCAGCCCGCCGTCGAGCCAGATCTTCACTGAACCTCACCTCGCGAGAACGTGCCGGTTCCCCGACCCGACGTGCTTTTCCGGCCGGGGGTCCCGGGGCCGTCCGGGCGTGGCGCCCCATCCGTGTCGTACGCCCCCGGGTACTCCCCCGACGCTACCGCGAGCAGCCGGGCGGCCTTCAGCTCGGTCTCCTCCCACTCACGCTGGGGCTCCGAGCCCCAGGTGATGCCCGCGCCGGTGCCGAAGCGCAGTACGCCTGCGGCCCGGTCGATCCAGAAGGTGCGGATACCGACGGCCAGTTCCCCGGTACCGCGGTCGGCGTCGACCCAGCCGATGCCGCCGCAGTACGGCCCCCGGGGCGCTCTCTCCAGTGCCTCGATGATCCGCAGGGCGCTGGACTTGGGGGCACCGGTGACGGATCCGGGCGGGAAGGCCGCGTTCAGCAGCTCCGGCCAGCCCACACCCTCGCGCAGTTCACCGCGGACGGTGGAGACGAGGTGGACGAGCCCCGGGTGCTTCTCGACGACGCACAGATCGGGCACGGTCACGGTGCCCGGGGCGCACACGCGGCCCAGGTCGTTGCGCACCAGGTCCACGATCATCACGTTCTCGGCGTGGTCCTTCGCCAGCAGGTCCGCCTCGGTGCGCCCGGTGCCCTTGATCGGACCCGACTCGACGACACGGCCGGTCCGGCGCAGGAAGAGTTCCGGTGACGCGGTGGCGATCTCGACGCCGTGACCGGGCAGGCGAATCGTTCCGGCGTACGGTGCCGGGTTGCCGCGGGCCAGCAGGGCGGTCAACGCGTCGACGTCGGCGTCCGGCGCGACGGTCGCCGACAGGACCCGGCAGAGGTTCGCCTGGTACACCTCGCCGGCCGCGATGTGCTCGCGTATGCGGCGTACGCCCGCCGTGTACGCGGCGCGGTCGAGCGAGGACGTCCAGTCACCGGCCGCGGGTCCGCGCCACTGTCCCGGCACCGGCGCGGACACGCTCTCGCGCCGCACGTCCGCGAAACGGGCGCAGACCACTCGCCCCTCGAAGTCCGCGCTGACGGCCCAGAAGCCGCCGGAGTCCAGAGCCGCGGGGTCGCCGGTGACATCGAGGAGGCCGGTCGCGACGAGGCCGCCGAAGCGGGCGAGAGCTGGGAGGTCCTGCACGGCTACGAGTCTATGGGGGGTGGCCGGCGGGTGCCCCGACCGTGTCCTGGCGCGGGCGTAACGCAGCACGCTGCACAAACGCGTTTTTGTGCTGGCCCCGGTATCCGCTAGAGTTCAACACGTCGCCGGGTCGCGTGAGCGGGCCGGAAACGACAAGCGGACGTAGCTCAGTTGGTAGAGCGCAACCTTGCCAAGGTTGAGGTCGCCAGTTCGAACCTGGTCGTCCGCTCGCAGGAAGTGGGGGATCTTCCCGACCCCCGCACTCCTGGTGGAGTGGCCGAGAGGCGAGGCAACGGCCTGCAAAGCCGTCTACACGGGTTCAAATCCCGTCTCCACCTCCAAGGACGATTAGCTCAGCGGGAGAGCGCTTCCCTGACACGGAAGAGGTCACTGGTTCAATCCCAGTATCGTCCACACAGGCCAGGGGCCGTTTCCCAGTAATGGGAGACGGCCCCTGGTGCGTGTCCAGTGAGGGAGCGTGGCGAGCGACAAACTCGCTTACAGGACCATGGCCACTCGCCCCGTCCCGAAGCAGCTCCCGGCCGAAGTCGCTCCGCCGGCCGCTCGGTAACGTGCGCGCCGTGGACTCAGAGAACACCTTCGGGCCGAAGAAAGCCACACCCGACGAGATCAGCCGCCGGTGTCAGCTCGCCGAGCGAGTACGACAGGATCTGTCGGCCTCAGGTCTGACCGTCCACCCTGCCGATGAACGCGGTGTGACGGCGGCGGAAGGGGGTGGCCTTGAGATCGAGTTGGACGATCTCGATGATGCCGGGGGCGGCGTCTGGCTTCACTGGCAACTCCACACCCGCACGCAGGACGAGGTCCGGGCTGCCCTCCGGCGCGGGCAGGCCGACGGCCCTCTCTCGGACCCTCTCTTGAAGGCGGCAAGCCAGACCTACCAGCACATGGCGACGGCCATCATCGCCATGCTGACGACGCTCGGCTACGAGGCCGAGCACAGCCGCGACGACTACCGCCCCCACGCCGTACGTGTGATCGCTCCCCCTGGCATCCACGGCATCCACGGTTGACGACAGCGGATCACTCCCGCTGGGGCGACTTCGCGTGAGGCCGCCCACCGGCCGCGTAAGGGGAACAACGGGGAGCATTGGCGGGCCTCCCAGGTTCGCGCAGGTCAGCGTCTCGCCAGGGGACCGACTGCGTGACAACCGCCGCGCACAACGGCGAACGTCCACGGACGCCAACGGATTTGCGATGCAGGCCAGCGGCATGTCAATATCTCTCCAACGGCACGAACAAGCCGCCCGCGCGATTAGCTCAGCGGGAGAGCGCTTCCCTGACACGGAAGAGGTCACTGGTTCAATCCCAGTATCGCGCACAGCCGAAAGCCCCCGACCGTCTCGTACGGTCGGGGGCTTCGTCGTTCCTCGGTGCCGCTCCTCCCGCCCGGTCGCGCCGGGCGGGAGGAGCGGGCCGGTCAGGAGGAGAAGAGCATGCGGCCGAAGCTCTTCTGGCGGTGGTGGCCGTATTGACCGCCATGCCCGCCGTGACCGCCGTGGCCGCCCTGCGGAGCGCCCCAGGCGGGTGCGGGTGCGGACGGGTAGGCCTGCGGGGCGCCCGGGGGCGGCGGCGCGGGCTGCGCGTACTGGCCCTCCAGCCGGGTCAGCGACTCCAGCTCGCCGTAGTCGAGAAATATCCCGCGGCAGCCGCTGCACTGCTCGATCTGGACACCATTGCGGTTGTACGTGTGCATCGGCGCATGGCACTTCGGACACTGCATGCTCGGCTCAACTCCTCGCCGGTCGGTACTGCTTCCGCCAGGACAGACTCCGTCCGGCTTCGGTCGGTTGCACCCTACGTCGCGTATCCTCCCGCCAACCCGGGCGGGTGCGCGGCCATTCGGTCACACGCGTCGATCACGGACGTTTCGACCTCGTCCAACGGGCGCTCCGCCGCTACGGACTTGGCGATCGCCAGGGCCGCGGTCTGTGCGGTCAGCGCGCGGGCCGGCACATCGAGGGCCGGCCAGGGATCGCTGTCCGCGGGGACGGCCGGGCCACCCGCCTTCCGGTACGCGGTCAGGAAGCGGTCCCACTCGTCGGGCGGCAGGAGACCGCAGGCGAACCAGGCCGCGGGGCGGGCCAGGTCCCAGGCGGGGTCACCGAGACCGAGGTCGTCGATGTCGATGAGCAGCCAGTCGCCGCCCGCCGCCCGCACCAACTGGCCCAGGTGGAGGTCTCCGTGGCACAGCGCGCGTACACGTACGTCCGGCATCGGGGCCTCGTCCCGCGCCCACGCCGGAAGAACGGCCCAGGCACGCAGTACCGGTGCGGCCGCCGGGTGCGGCCCTGCCGCCCGGAGGCGGGCGATGGCGCGGGCCGCCTTCGCGGGGCCGCGCATGGGCGGCAGGCCGGACGGGAGTACGGCGTCGGGCGTCCGGTGGAGCCGCGCGAGAAGGCCGGCGGCCTCCTCCCAGGGAGCGGCATCCGGGTCGTCCCGGTCCACGGGAGTGCCGTAGGGCCAGAAGGTGACCGGCCGGCCGTGGAGTTCGACCGCGCCCGGCCTGAGCGGCGGCAGGAGGATGCCGCCGAACGCGGGATGCGCAGCCACGGCCATCCGCGCCGCGAGTGCGGTGAGTTCGGTGTCGGCGGCGTGCGCCTTCGCCACGGTTCCCGCATGCCGGACGACGGTGCCGTCGGGCCGGTCGGCCAGCACGGAGTCCCCCGTACCGCAGACACACGCGCCCGCCGCCGGATGCACCGCGCCCCGCACCTTGGCACTGAGCACCGGCAACAGCCCGTTCGCAGTCACTCCGAGATCCCCCTCAGGTCGTACAGCTTCGCCCCCGCCCCTCGCAAAGCGTACGCAGACCCCAACAGCCCCCGAACCGCAACCATCAATTGAGAAACCACAACGGCGAGCGATTTGGTACGCGAAAGCGGTGCCGGTTCAGGCGCAATAAACGGCAATGCGGGCGCAGCTCCCCAGCTGCGCCCGCATTTCTTGCCGTCCGCCGCACCCCCGTCCCCACGGGGTTTCATGGCCGGATGTCCCCGCCCGGACCGCTCTTCCGGGCCTGGGGCGCCGCTCAGCGCCCCAGCATCACGCCCACGGACGACGCCTGTGTGACCACTGCTTCCCAGCCGCCGAAGACGACTACGAGCAGGGTGGCCAGAGGGAGGACCATGGCTGTCGCCACCAAGGGGTGGCGGTGACCGGACCGGCTGGAACCGAACGCGGCGGTGTACGCCTTGCGTCCCTGCGTGCGGATCATCGTCCGCGATGCTGTGTCCGCCATGGTCCCTCTCCTGACCGTTCTCTTGTGAAGCTTGTGCTTGTACTGGTCTGGCAGCGGCGGGTGTCTGACCTCGGGGGACGAGTGCTGCACCCGCCGCTTGACAACAAATCTAGGCGTGAGGCGCGTCCAGGTCGTCATGCCCTCGTACCTATTGCCGGGCCTCCCGGAGGATGAGCGATCACCTGTGGAGTACTCCCCTGGGTGGAGAGGAGCTCCTAGGTCTCGGGGGTTTCCCGGAGGGGACGTCCGGTCTGTTCCGAGCTGTCCTCTCTCGGCACCGGTTGTTCGACGAGTGCGAGCACCCTGGTGGCCATGAAACGGGCCGTACGGACGACCGATCCGCTACGGGTGACTTCGCTCACTTCGACCACTCCCCTGCGGACCGCCGTCTCCACCCGGCGGCCCGCACGACTGGCCACCACCTCGTACGTACGGGTCGTGTCCCCCGCGTCGACCACTATCTCCACGCGATCACCCTTCACGGGTCCAATCCCCCTTCTGTGACGAACGGTTGGGGATTCGCGCGACGCGACGCCGCCCGACTCCCCCAGTCCCCTGACCACCTCTCAAGTTTCCCACCCGGCACTGACAATCGGTCGGGCCGCGAGGGCGCGGCCTCTGCGCGCGCCCCGCCGCGGAAACGTAAGCTGTGGCTCGTCAAACGGACCGGGCAGCGGGGATGGACATGGCGATGATGCGCCTGAGGCGCGAGGACCCGCGTGTCGTCGGCTCGTTCAGGCTTCACCGACGGCTCGGCGCGGGCGGGATGGGCGTGGTCTATCTGGGCTCCGACCGGCGTGGCCAGCGGGTCGCGCTGAAGGTGATCAGGCCCGACCTCGCGGAGGACCAGGAGTTCCGGTCGCGTTTCGCCCGTGAGGTGTCGGCGGCGCGCAGGATCCGGGGCGGGTGCACGGCGCGGCTCGTCGCCGCGGACCTGGACGCCGAACGGCCCTGGTTCGCCACGCAGTACGTCCCCGGGCCCTCTCTGCACGACAAGGTCACCGAGGACGGCCCGCTCTTCGCGTCCGAGGTCGCGGCCGTCGGCGCCGCCCTCTCCGAGGGGCTCGTCGCCGTGCACGAGGCCGGGGTGGTCCACCGGGACCTGAAGCCGTCGAACATCCTGCTGTCCCCCAAGGGGCCGCGCATCATCGACTTCGGCATCGCCTGGTCGACGGGCGCGAGCACGCTCACGCACGTCGGTACGGCCGTGGGGTCGCCCGGCTTCCTCGCGCCCGAGCAGGTGCGGGGCGCCGCCGTCACTCCGGCCACGGACGTGTTCGCGCTCGGCGCCACGCTGGCGTACGCCGCGACGCAGGACTCGCCCTTCGGACACGGCAGTTCCGAGGTGATGCTCTACCGAGTGGTGCACGAGGAGCCGCAGCTGCACGGGGTGCCGGACTCGCTGGCTCCGCTGGTACGAGCCTGTCTGGCGAAGGATCCCGAGGAACGGCCCAGCACGCTGCAGTTGTCGTTGCGGCTCAAGGAGATCGCGACGCGGGAGGCGCAGGGCATGGGCGAAAGCCGGCCGCCCGCTTCCCGGGCCGCGGAGGCCGACCGGCCGACCGGACGGCTCACCGACGACTATCCGGAGCAGCGCACCCAGCGGCGTACGCAGGGCACTCCGGCGCCGCGCGGCAACGGCACCGCGCCGCGGTCCGGGGCGCGCCCGGCCCCCTCGCGGGGCAACTCGACGCGGTCGGGACCCGGCAGCCGGTCCGGTGCGCCCCGCAGCGGGACGGGGCGTCCGGGGCCGCGGACCACCGGGACCGGGCGGCGGCCCGCCAATCCCCGGCTGCTCAGGCAGCGGCTGTTCGTGTTCGTGGTGGTGACGCTGCTGGTGGCGCTGGCCATCGCGGCGGCGCAGGGGTGCCAGGGGCCCGCCCGGGGGCTTGATCGCGGGAGCGTGGGCGGCGGCGATGCGCGGCAGGGGCAAGAACAGTCGTCCGGACAACCGAGCGGGATCGGTCAGAGCGGGATCGGTCAGAGGGGAATCGGTCAGAGCGGGTGAGCGTTGTTCGCCGCCTGCGGGAGGATCGTGGCTGAGCGCGCAGTTCCCCGCGCCCCTGACGGGGCACGCTCCCGTCAGCTCTGCGGTCTGCCCGTCGCCACCGCGTAGAACGCGACCGCGGCCGCCGCGCCGACGTTGAGCGAGTCGACGCCGTGCGCCATCGGGATGCGGACCCATTCGTCGGCGGCCACCAGCGCCTGGGTGGACAGGCCGTCGCCCTCCGCGCCGAGCATCAGGGCGACCCGGTCCATCCGGTGCGGGGCCACCTCGTCGAGGGTCTTGGCCTTCTCGTCCGGGGTGAGCGCGAGCAGGCCGAAGCCCGCCTCCCTGACCGACTCAAGCCCCTTGGGCCAGGAGTCCAGACGTGCGTACGGGACCGCGAAGACGGCGCCCATGGAGACCTTCACCGAACGCCGGTACAGGGGGTCCGCGCAGTCCGGCGAGAGCAGTACCGCGTCCATGCCGAGGGCTGCGGCGGAGCGGAAGATCGCGCCGATGTTGGTGTGGTCGTTGACCGACTCCATGACGACGACCCGGCGGGCCGTCCGGAGCAGGTCGCCGGGGGTCGGCAGCGGTTTGCGCTGCATGGAGGCGAGCGCGCCGCGGTGCACGTGGTAGCCGGTGACCTGTTCGGCGAGGTCCGGGCTGACCGCGTAGACCGGGGCCGGGAGTTCGTCGATGACGTCGCGCATGACGTCGACCCACTTGGCGGACAGCAGCATCGAGCGCATCTCGTAACCGGCGTCCTTGGCCCGTCTGATGACCTTCTCGCCCTCGGCGATGAACAGGCCCTCGGCCGGTTCGCGCTTGCGGCGCAGCTCCACGTCGGTCAGGCCTGTGTAGTCACGCAGGCGCGGGTCGGCTGGGTCCTCGACGGTGATGAGATCGGCCACAGGGTGATACTGCCTTGTCCTGAGTGCGGTGCCAACGGCTGGGAACGGGTGGGTTACCCCGGGTTACTCAGTTGTCTCGAACGAGCCGTCCGTACCCACGGTCACCACCTCGCCGATGACGATGACCGCCGGGGGCCGCACCTCCTCGGCACGGACGGTCTCGGCGACCGTCGCGAGGGTCGCGTCGACACGCCGCTGCGCCGCGGTCGTGCCTTCCTGGACCAGTGCCACGGGAGTGCCGGCCGCCTTGCCGTTGTCCATGAGCGTACGGGCGATGGCGCCGATCTTGTCCACGCCCATCAGGACGACCAGGGTGCCGCGGAGCTTGGCGAGCGCGGCCCAGTCGACCAGGGAGCGTTCGTCGTCGGGGGCGACATGGCCGCTGACGACCGTGAACTCGTGGGCGACCCCGCGGTGCGTGACCGGGATGCCCGCCGCGCCCGGCACGGAGATCGAGCTGGAGATGCCCGGGACGACCGTGCAGGAGATGCCCGCCTCGGCCAGCGCCTGGGCCTCCTCCATGCCGCGGCCGAAGACGAAGGGGTCGCCGCCCTTCAGCCGGACCACCGCCTTGCCCTGCTGCGCGTGCTCGATGAGCGCGTTGTTGATGGCTTCCTGGGCCATGAAACGGCCGTACGGGATCTTCGCCGCGTCGATCACCTCGACATGGGGCGGCAGTTCGGCGAGCAGGTCGCGCGGGCCCAGGCGGTCGGCGATGACCACGTCGGCCTCGGCGAGGAGGCGGCGGCCACGAACGGTGATCAGGTCCGGGTCACCGGGGCCGCCGCCGACCAGGGCGACGCCGGGCGTGCGGGTGCGGTGGTGGGGTGCCACGAGGGTGCCGTCGCGGAGCCCCTCGACCACCGCGTCGCGGACGGCGGCGGTGTGGCGGGGGTCGCGGCCCTTGGCGTCGGTGGTCAGGACGGCCACCGTGACGCCCTCGCTGTGGCCCGTCGCCGGGGTCCAGGCCGTCGCCGCGTCCGCGTCGTCCGAGCGGACGCACCACACGCGGTGCGCCTCCGCCTCGGCCGAGGCCGCGGTGTTCGCCTCGGGATCGCGGGTGGCGATCAGCACGTACCAGGCCTCCGCGAGGTCGCCCGGTTCGTACGGGCGCCTGGTCCAGGTCAGTTCGCCCGCGTCCGCCATGGCCTCGACCGAGGGGGTGGCGGACGGGGACACGAGGTGGATGTCCGCGCCCGCCCTGATGAGGGCCGGCAGACGGCGCTGGGCGACCTGGCCGCCGCCG
>NZ_LIPP01000086.1 GCF_001418335.1 Streptomyces aurantiacus
TGCACGGCACGCCGAGAGCACGCACCGAACGCCGCTCCTTCACCACGGAGATCCATCAGAAGGGCCCTAGGGGCCGTGCCACGGAGAAGCGGCCCAAGGCCGATTTCACCGATCCCACCGCGGTCGCCGACCCTGTCACGCTCGCCGATCCCACCGCGGTCGCCGCGGTCGTCGAGGCCACCGCGGGAACCGGGCGGCACTACGGCGCCGCGACGGTACGGGCGACCGTGGCCGGCCTGACCGGCACCTTCGACGTGACCGCCTTCACCGGCGACGCTTCCTGGGGCGGCTTCGCGATGGTCTCGGGCCGCTGGCTCGACCGGCCCGGCGAGGCCGTCGTCCCGACCCCCTTCCTGGCCGCCACCGGCACCCGCGTCGGCGACACCGTCACCCTGAACGGCCTGGCCGAGCCGGTCACGGTGCGGATCGTCGGTGAGGTCCTCGATCCCCGTGACGACGGCATGCAGTTCTTCACCGATGCCTCGACCCTCGCGGCCGCACATCCCGACCTGACGGAGACTAGCCACCACATCGCGGTCACGTCGGGCACCGACGTGACCGGCTACGTCGACGCGCTGAACAAGGACCTGGCCCCCCTGGGGGTCACCGCTCAGGCCGGCGGGCTCGACGGCGGCAGCGACATGGTCGTCACGCTCAACGCGCTGTCCGCGTTCCTCACGCTGATCCTCGTCGCCGTCGCCGCGCTCGGCGTGCTGAACGGCGTGCTGCTCGACACCCGCGAGCGCGTCCGGGAGATCGGTGTCCACAAGGCGCTCGGCATGACGCCCCGGCAGACCGTCGCGATGGTCCTCACCTCGGTCGTCGTGACCGGCCTCGCCGCGGGCGCACTGGGCGTGCCGCTCGGCGTGGCCCTGCACGGCTGGGTCCTGCCCGCGATGGGCGACAGCGTGGGGCTCCGCCTTCCCGGTTCCGTCATGGCCGTCTACCACGGGGCCGAACTGGTGCCGCTCGCCCTCGGCGGCCTGCTCATCGCCGCCCTGGGTGCGCTGCTGCCCGCAGGCTGGGCCGCCAGGGCCCGGACCGCCACGGCCCTGCGCACCGAATAGGAAGCGCCTCGTGAGCGGCCGGCCTTCGCGGGCGGTCGCCCGCGAAGGCCCGTCACTCCCGCACCCTGCGCGAAGGGGGCCCTACTCGAAGGTTGGCGGCCTTACTCGAAGGGCGTGAGGAACTCCCGCACGGGCAGGGCCCTGTTCACGATGCGGGTGTCGCCGATCCATCCGTAGAAGCCCTGCCCGAAGCGTTCGTCGAACTGCGTGGCGCCGATGACGAACGGCTTGCCGAGGGTGGCGATGCCGGTGGAGAGCTGCGACGGATTGCGGGCGATCTTCGAGCCGTCCACGTACATCACCGTACGGCGCCCGTCGTTGACGAGGGCGATGTGCATCCAGCGGCCCACGGGCACCGCGTGGCTCCACGACGTGGGGTCGGCGTCCTGGCGCTCCGGATAGACCACGAACTGGAGGAACCGCTCGGACGACAGGTTGAGGCTGCAGGTGGGTTCCAGCGGGGACCAGCCGGTCGTCTTGCCCGCGTCGCCGTTGCGCCCCTCCCAGCTGAGGATGCCCATCCAGGCGTGGTCGCCCTCGAAGGGTTCGGGCAGCCTGATGAAGGTCTCGATGGTGTAACCGCGGGTGAACTTCTCCGCGTTCAGGGCCGCCCGGGCGGCCGTCGACAGAATCGCGCCGCGGTCCGGGCTCTTGCCGCCGTCGAAGCGGAGGCTGGCGTGCGCGGGCTGACCGGGGTGGTGGTCGGGCGACCAGGTGACCGCGTCGGAGCCGCTGGACGCCAGGCGGCTCACGGTCAGGTCGTTCCCGTTGCCGGTGAGGTCGCGTACGACGGCGCCGTTGGCGACGGGCTTGCCCGCGGTTCCGCCCGCGGTCGTGCCGGACGCGTCGAAGCGCCAGTACGCGACCGTGCCGCGCGGCATCACCGCGGAGGCGGGCCGCGGCTTCGGCGCCGCGACGGGGGCGAAGCCCTTGAAACGCTCGTCGAAGTCGATGTCCAGGCTGAACCGGTCGGTGGGGCCGGTCAGTTCGACGGTCTCGGCCTCCAGGAGCGATCGCTTCCCGGGGTCGCGGGAGAGCAGCCACGGCGAGAAGGTCTCGACGTCGATGACGCCGCGCGCCAGGTCGAAGCCGTACGTGCGGATCATCCCGGCGCCGCCGTAGTAGCGGTCCTGGTAGTTGGTGATGTGGACGTGGACATCGTTGTCGTCATCGTTGCGCAGCACCGTGCGGCCCGGCGGCCAGTAGTGGCCGCCCAGTGCGAGGAAGATCTGGTCGTTGCCGCGGACGAGGCCGTCCCAGAGGCGTTTGCCGTTGTCCGACAGCTGCGCCGTGCCGTCGTCGTCCGACCAGGCGATGTCATGGGTGGTGAGGACGGCGGGCAGCGTGGGGTGCTTGTCGAGGACGCTCTGCGCCCACCGCAGCCCCTTGTCCGATATGCGCCAGTCGAGGGCGAGGACCAGCCATGACCGGTCCGCGGCTTTCAGCACGTGGTACGTGTTGTAGCCGTCGGGCGAGGCGCCGCGGTAGGTCGGCATGGACGCGTAGCGGGCGGGCCCGAAGGCCGCGAGGTACGCGGAGTCGCCCCGCTGGTCGTCCCCGGTGATGTCGTGGTTGCCCGCCAGGACGCTGTAGGGCACCTTGCCGTGGATGGTCCGGAAGGTGTCGGCGGCGCGTTCGATCTCGTCCTCGGTGCCGTGCTCGGTGACGTCGCCGAGGTGCGTCATGAAGGCGATGTTCGCCTCGCCCCGCTCGGCGACCAGATGCCGGAAGGTCTCCCGCAGCGGGGCAGGGTCGGCGCTGTCGGCGTCGAAGAGGTACTGGGTGTCGGGGAGGACGGCGAGTGCGAAGCGCGGGCTCCGAGGGTCGAACCGGCCGGCGTGCGCCGCGGAGGAGGCGGTTGCGGCGGCTGACGCGGCGGACGCCCGCGCCGGCGTCTCGAAGGCGGCCACCGCGGCGCCGGCCACGGGCAGGGCAGCCGCGGCTCGCAGCAGCGAGCGTCTGTGCAGGGGGTTCTGTTGTTCTGCCGCAGTCATGGACACTCCGTAGGACGGGACCTGTTGCCAGCCCGTACGCTCCTCACCCGCCACAGCCGGGCGGTGGCGGGGAGTTGAACGTCTGCCGCCCGCTGTCCGGACGTTTGGCGGCGCCGGCTGCCGGGGCCTCACGGATGTCCGGGGGCACCGCCGCCGGGGATTGATCTCTTGACACGTCTCAACGCGCTCGCTTTACTCCATCCAACGCCAGTATCTGAACACCTGGCGTGAGAGGGACGCCCAGCCGGTAAACGGTCCACGTACCGTCAACCCGGACACAGTCGCCAGGACGGCCGCACAGCGGCGGAATCCGAGGCGGGGACGTACCCCCAGGTCCTTGGAGCTCATGATGTCCCTCCTCCACCGCGCAGCCGGACCGCAGTACGGGCACGGCGACCGCATGCCCCGGCGTGGCGACCACGTGATCGTGGCCGGGTCCCAGGGGCCGGCCTTTCCGGAAGTCCGACGCCATAGGCGATGACCGCCTCGGCCTCGCTCCACGCGACACCGACGTCCTCAGCCGGTAGCGGCACTCATCTCCACGGGGCCCGCAGAGCGGGCGGAGTCCGCTGAGGCGCAGGCGTCCCTCCTGACCGCGAGCGGCTGCGCGTTCCGCGTCCCCGGTCAGCCGCGCACCGTCGGTGATCCGTCCCGGTCCCGTTCCGCGTGACCTCACCGACCGACGTCATCGGCTGCGCCGCGGCGCCGCTCAACAACATTCCGCAGCCCACATCCCGCATCCGTCATCCGCACCGCCTTACGCACACACTCTTCGGGGGCTCATATGGCCGCAGCACACCGTCCGAGCGGCACCTCCACCGGACCGACCCGTCGCACCGTGCTGCGGCAGGGCGCCGCACTGGCGGGAGGATCCGCTGCGGTGACCGCCCTGTCGGCATGCGGTGCCGGGGAGGGAGGCGGAGTCGACGCCGACGGCCGGGTCAGGATCGAGATGTGGCACGGGCAGACCGACACCGGTCGGGCCGCGATCGAGGACCTGACAGCGAGGTTCCACCGGACCCATCCGCGTATCCGGGTCGACCTCGGAGGCGGGGTCCTCGCGGACGCGATGCTTCAGAAGATCACCGCGGCCCTGGCCTCCGGTTCGTTCCCCGATATCGCCTACGTCTTCGGCTCCGACCTGGCAAGCGTCGCGCGCAGCCCTTCGGTGGTGGACCTGACCAGTACGTTCCACTCCGGTCCTGTTCCCTGGGACGAGTTCTGGGCACCGGCCCGCGAGGCGGTCACCCTCAACGGCCAGGTGCGGGCCGCCCCCGCGCTCATCGACTCGCTGGCCGTCGTGTGCAACAAGAAGCTCTTCCGCGACGCGGGCCTGCCACTGCCTCGCACCGGCTGGAGCTGGAACGACTTCGTCCAGACGGCGTCCAAACTCACCGATCACCAGCGGGGCGTCTTCGGCACCGGCTGGCCGGGCGTCGGCGACGAGGACACCGTGTGGCGGCTGTGGCCGATGATATGGGACCTCGGAGGGGACGTCGTCAGCCGGGACGGACGCCGCATCGGCTTCGAGGACACCGGTCTCAAGGCCCTGCAGACGGTGGAAGCGCTCGTGAAGGCGCAGAGCGTCTATGTCGACCCCAAACCCGGCAGTGAACAGATGTACCGGGTCTTCCTCTCCGGCCGCATGGGCATGGCCGTCACCGGCCCCTGGCAACTCCCCGACATCCGGCAGGCGAAGGTCGACTACCACGTCGTGCCGCTGCCCAGCTACAGCGGCCGGCCCATCACCATCTCCGGGCCCGACACCTGGACGGTGTTCGACAACGGCGCCGCCCGCGTCGAGGCGGCTCGCACCTTCGTGACCTGGCTGTCCAAGCCCGCCCAGGACGTGCGCTGGGACATCGAGGCCGGCAGCCTGCCGATGACCCGGAGCACCCAGGCCCTGCCGGAATGGCAGAAACAGGAGGCCGACACCCCGGGCCTCCAGGTGTTCACCAAGTCACTGGAATCGGCCCGGGTGCGCCCGGTGCATCCGGCGTATCCGAAGATCTCGCAGTCACTCGGCCAGGCGATCACCGCCGTGCTCCTCGGCCGCAGCTCCCCTGCCAAGGCCCTGCGCGACTGCGCGGAAGAGGCCAATGCCGCCCTGCTCATTCCGCGTTGAGAGGATCTGCCATGCCCCGCCTGCCCACCCCTGTGACCCTCACGGACCGGGGCGAGAAACGCGGCGTCCGTAAGCGACCACGCCTCCTCCCCGACCAGGACGGTACGGCTCCCGACGTCCCACCCGGTCGCCACGCCCCCCGGCGGCGGATACGACAGGAGACGGCGACCGCCTGGGCATTCATCGCGCCCTCCGTCCTCGTCATCCTCGGACTGAGTGTCGTCCCGGTGATCTGGTCACTGCTGCTGTCCTTCCAGGCCGACGACCTGGTGACCCCCAGCCGATGGGTCGGTCTGGACAACTACCGCGCTCTCGCACAGGACCCCCATTTCGACGAGGCCGTGCGCAACACGGTCGTGTACACGGCGCTCTACGTACCGCTGAGCATCGGCCTCGGGCTGATGCTCGCCCTCGCCCTGAACCGGCGCATCCGGCTGGTCGGCCTCTACCGAACGCTCATCTTCGTGCCGTTCGTCATCTCCGCCGCGGCCCAGGGGGTGCTGTTCTCCTTCATTCTCGACCCGGAGTTCGGCGCGGCCAACGCCGTCCTGAACGAGTTCGGCATCTCCCGTCAGGGCTTCTTCACCGATCCGGGCCAGGCGTTGCTCGCCCTGTTGGCGATCTCCCTGTGGAGCGGCACCGGATTCTGCGTGGTGGTCCTGCTGGCGGCTCTCCAGGACGTCCCGGCCTCCCTCATCGAAGCGGCCCGCCTCGACGGGGCGGGACGGCTGCAACTGCTGCGCCATGTCGTCTTCCCCACGCTCACCCCGGTCCTGACCTTCCTCCTGCTGTGGCAGACCATCACGTCTCTGCAGGTCTTCGACCTCGTCTATGTCACGACCAAGGGCGGCCCGCTGGGCTCCACCACAGTGATCGTCTACTTCATCTGGGAGCAGGCGTTCAAGAACTTCACGGCCGGTTACGGCGCGGCGGCGGCGTACGCCCTGGCGCTGGCACTGTTGATTCTCGCCGTGGTCCCCCGGGCGGCACGAGCCCTGCGTGACCGGGCCCGCCCGGACCAGCACATCGAGGGAGCAGCACGATGACCACCACTTCCTCCTCGCCCACCCTGCCCTCCGCCTCCGGCACCGCCGCAGCCGCGCCCGGCGGACTCACCGGACCTGCCGAGGGTCCGGCCCGGCGCCGGCTGCTCCCCTTCAGTCCCTGGCACCTCCTTCTTGCCCCGCTCTCCCTGGTCTTCGCGATTCCGCTGATCTGGCTGGTGATCAGCTCCGTCATGAGCGACGCCGAGATCAACAGGTTCCCGCCCGCGCTGTGGCCGTCGCGGATCGACCTGAGCGGATACCGGTATGTGATCGGCAACGCGATGTTCCCCCGGTGGTTCCTCAACTCGCTGATCGTGTCCGTGACCGCGGTGGCGTCCAACCTGCTGCTGGGCTCGCTGGGCGGCTACGCCTTCGCCCGTATGCGGTTCGCCGGTTCCCGGCTGCTGCTCGGCCTCATGCTGGCCACGATGGCGATCCCGTTCCAGCTGACGATGATCCCCACCTTCCTGGTCATGAAGCAGCTGGGCCTCATCGACTCGTTGGGCGCGCTGATCGTCCCCTCGCTGGTCACACCGTTCGCGGTGTTCCTGCTGCGGCAGTTCTTCCTGTCGCTGCCCAGGGAGCTGGAGGAGGCGGCGTGGCTCGACGGCTGCTCACGGCTGGGGGTGCTCTTCCGCGTCGTACTGCCACTGTCCCGGCCGGCGCTGAGCACCGTAGCCGTTCTGACGTTCCTCACCACGTGGAACGACCTGACCTGGCCCTTGATCGCCATCAATCATGACACCCAGTACACCCTGCAACTGGGCCTGACCACCTTCCAGGGTCTGCATCACACCAAGTGGTCCGCGGTCATGGCAGGCAACGTGATCACCGTGCTGCCCGTGCTGCTCGCCTTCCTGTTCGCCCAGAAGACCTTCATCCAGTCGATCACGTCGAGCGGCCTCAAGGGATAGCCCTCGCACGTACACGTACACGTAACGGAAAGAACCTCTCATGACCCTCAGTACCCCGAAGATCGCGTTCATCGGCGCGGGCAGCGTCGTGTTCACCCAAGGACTGCTGGCCGACCTGCTGACCTTCCCCGAACTGCAGGGCGCCCATGTCGCGCTGCACGACATCGACGCCGAGCGCCTCGCCACCGCCGAGGGAGCGGCACGGCAGATCGCGGACCGCCTCACCGGGACCGGCGGTTCCCGCCCACTCATCACCAGTCACCTCGAACGCCGCGCGGCTCTCCAGGGCGCCGACTTCGTCATCAACATCGTGCAGGTCGGCATGGGGGAGTCCACCCGGACGGACTTCGACATCCCGCAGGGCTACGGCCTGCGGCAGACCATCGGCGACACCTTGGGCATCGGCGGCATCTTCCGGGCGCTGCGCACCTTCCCCGTGCTCAAGTCACTCGGTGCGGACATCGCCGAGGTCTGCCCGGACGCCTGGCTGCTGAACTACACCAACCCCATGGCCATGAACGTCCAGTACCTGACCCGGGCCACCGGACTGACCCGCGTCGTGGGGCTGTGCCACTCGGTGTACTGGACCATCCACGACCTGGCCGAGCTGCTGGGCGTCCCGCACGAGGAAGTCACCTACCGGGCGGCCGGCGTCAACCACCAGGCGTGGGTGCTGCGGCTGGAACACCAGGGCACCGACCTCTACCCGCTGCTCGACAAACTGATCGACGACGATCCGCAGTTGCGGCGCAGGGTGCGCGTCGACATGTACCGGCGACTCGGTTTCTACCCGACCGAAACGAGCGAGCACTCCTCCGAGTACGTTCCCTGGTACCTGCACCACGACAGCGAGATCGAAAGGCTCCGGCTCCCGGTCGGCGCCTACCTCGGCATCGTCGACGAGAACGTCGCGGCCTACGAGCACACCCGCGAGGCACTCGCCACGGGTACGCCCCTTCCGGTCGAGGGCACCATGGAGTACGCCCCGCAGATCATCCACAGCATCGTCACCGGCACACCGCGCACCGTCTACGGCAACGTCCCCAACCACGGGCTGATCGACAACCTGCCGGCCTCCGGCATCGTCGAAGTGCCCTGCCTGGTGGACGGACTGGGCGTCCAGCCGACCAGGGTCGGTCCGCTGCCTGCCCAGTTGGCCGCGCTCAACCGCAACTACCTGAGCATGAACGAGCTGGTGGTCCGCGCCGCCCTCGAAGACGACCCCCGGTCCGTCCGCCAGGCGGCCATGGCCGACCCCGCCACCGCCGCCGCCCTGCCGGTCGAACGCATCTGGGACCTGTGCGACGACATGGTACGAGCCCACGCGCAGCTCCTTCAGCCCGCTCTGCGCGCGACCCTGGGCCACTGACGGTCCACCGTTCTCCGCCGGTCTCCGTGCCGGTCCGTCCGTCCGACGTACTGACGGACGGACCGACACGGAGCGGCTCAGCAGGCCTTGCGCACGTATCCGTTGCCGCCGGGGGCGGTGACGAGTACGTCGCGAAGGACGACGCTGAGGCGGCTGCCCCACTTGGCGCACGTCTCGTCGAAGTACTTCTGCTTGTACTCGATCACGATGACGTTGTCGCCGAAGCCCTCGGTGTAGTCGCCGCACTCCTTCCACTCGCCGCACTCCTCGGCGACGGCGAAGTCCAGGCCGGTCGCGGAGCGCTCGGTGGAGAGCTGAGGCGTGTTCTTCTGCCCGATGGCCAGGCCCTTGGCGTGGGCGTGGTCCGCGAGCAGCTTGACGAACGCCTTGGCGTTGGCCTCGCTGATCAGGTCGGTCCGGGTGAACGAGTCGAGGTTGTCGGGCTCGACGGCGTCGAAGCCCTTGTCGGCGCAGTTGTCGACCCAGGAGTTGACCTTCGCGGCGACCTGCCGGCGCTTGGTGTCGGTGCGGATGTCGAGGAAGGCCTCGTCCCAGTCCGGGTCGTAGACGACGTCTCCGGCGGCGTCCCGCAGCAGCAGGTCGCCCCACTCGTCCTCAGCGCCCGGCTGCGCCTGGAAGGCGTTGACGTAACAGATGTTGTACAGGCCGGCCGCCGGGGAGGCGGTGTGGTCGCGGCTGACGACCCGCACGTCGGCCGCCGGGGTGTAGGCCTGGCCGATCTGGTAGTCGAAGGCCGCGTTGGCCGGGGGCAGTTCGACTACCGGGGCGGCAGCGTCGGCGCTCGACGAGACGAGCAGGGCCCCGACGACGGCACACGTCAGGGACGCCGCCACGACAGCGGGCTTGCGGGATCGCACACGATGGGTGTGGGACATGTGGAGCTCCAGAAGGTGGGGGCACGTCCCCGCCTCGGACTGCGCTTCGAAGCGTCCGTCCTGGCGACTGTGTCCGGACTCGCGGTGGAAGGGACCGCACTACCGGCTGGGCGTACCTCTGGCGCCAGGGGTTCGAGGTTGGCGCTGCACGGAGTAAACCGAGCGTGCCCACGTCATGTCAACCGACCGGTTCCGGGCATGGAACGTTCTGTGTCCGAACTCGCCTTTGGCCCCAACCAGTCCTTGTTTCCCACCAGTTGTGTCACTCCGGCGGCTTGGCGACGGGGCGCCCCCTTCCCGTCTGCCGGCAGGCGGCCGACCTTGGTGCCGCACATTTTTTTGCCGACGACGCACAACCGTTGCGACGGCCCGCGTGTCACACAACACAGGAGCAAACATCACCGAAGATCAAATGGGGGAAATATGCGATACAGCCGTTCTGTCCTGACTGCCGCCGCGTTCGCCGCCCTGGCGGTGGGAGCCACGACCGCCTTGGCGGCGCCCGCCTCCGCCGCGCCCAACACCACCCCGCAGAAGGTCTGTGGAAGCGCCTACAAGACCGTGAACTCGGCTCCTGTCGGCTCACTGGGTACGGTCTACCTGACGTACAACAGCTCCAACGGCCAGAACTGCGTCGCGACCATCCGCAAGAACCCAGGCACCGCCGTGGACATGTCCACCTGGATCTACGTCCCCGACACCGACCAGGGCGACCAGGACTACGGCCAGTACACGTCGTACGCGGGACCGGCCTACGTGTACGGCAAGGGCCACTGCGTCGACTGGGGCGGCCACATCAAGAACGTGTACACGCAGGTGACCGGCTCCAACTGCGCAGCGCTCAGGGAGAACCGGGTCACGTTCGCACGCTGACCCTGCCTGCGACAGCGCCGCCCGGGACGGGTCCCGGGCGGCGCTGCCGTACCTCTGTTTCTGGATCTGTTCCTGGATCTGTTCCTGGATGTGTCCCTGATCGGCACGCCGCCGGACCGCCGGACCACCGGATCGCCCAGGCGGGTGATTGCCGGAGACGTGTCCGGGTTCCGGGTTCCGCGTTCCGGCGCGACGTTTCCTTCTGATCCGTACGGCTACCCGTGGAATGTCGTCCTGCCGTCGCGTCCCCTGTGACGGCAGGGTCAGGAGCGTCGAGGAGAGCCTCGGAGTACGCAGGACAGAAACGGGAGTCTTCATGGCCAGCACGAAGGTGTCCGACTACATCCTCCAGCGCCTGCGCGACTGGGACGTGGATCATGTGTTCGCGTACGCCGGTGACGGGATCAACGGTTTGCTGGCGGCCTGGGGCCGGGCGGAGAACGAGCCGAAGTTCGTCCAGGCACGGCACGAGGAGATGGCGGCCTTCCAGGCGGTGGGCTACGCCAAGTTCTCCGGCAAGGTCGGCGTGTGCGCGGCCACGTCGGGGCCGGGGGCGATCCACCTGCTGAACGGGCTCTACGACGCGAAGCTGGACCACGTTCCCGTGGTGGCGCTGGTGGGGCAGACCAACCGCAGCGCCATGGGCGGCTCGTACCAGCAGGAGGTGGACCTGGCCAGCCTGTACAAGGACGTCGCCTCCGAGTTCTGTGAGACGGCGACGGTCCCCGAGCAGTTGCCCAATCTCATCGACCGGGCCTTTCGCACCGCGTACGCCAAGCGCACCGTCACCGCGATCATCCTGCCCGCGGACGTGCAGGAGCTGGACTACAGTCCGCCCGGGCACGCCTTCAAAATGGTGCCTTCCAGCCTGGGTCTGAGCCAGTACGCTCCGGTGCCCGCCGACGAGGACGTGGAGCGCGCCGCCGAGGTCCTCAACGCCGGCGAGAAGGTCGCCGTGCTGATCGGACAGGGTGCCCGGGGAGCGCGTGCCGAGGTGGAGCAGCTGGCGGAGACGCTGGGGGCCGGAGTGGCGAAGGCCCTGCTGGGCAAGGACGCACTGCCCGACGACCTTCCCTACGTCACCGGTTCCATCGGTCTGCTGGGTACGCGGCCCTCGTACGACCTGATGCAGGAGTGCGACACCCTGCTGATGATCGGTTCGAGCTTCCCGTACACGCAGTTCATGCCCGAGCTGGACCAGGCGCGGGGGGTGCAGATCGACATCGACCCGCACATGATCGGGCTGCGCTATCCGTTCGAGGTGAACCTCGTCGGCGACTCCCGCGAGACGCTGCGGCGGCTGCTGCCGCGGCTGCGCCACAAGGAGAACCGCGTCTGGCGCGAGAAGGTCGAGAAGAACGTCTCCCGCTGGTGGGAGGTCATGCAGCGGCGGGCCGCCGTGGACGCGGACCCGATCAACCCGGAGTACGTCGTGCACGCCCTGGACGGAAAGCTGCCCGACGACGTCATCCTGACCGCCGACTCCGGGTCGGCGGCCAACTGGTACGCCCGCCACCTGCGGCTGCGCGGCCGGATGCGCGGATCGCTGTCCGGCACCCTGGCGACGATGGGGCCGGGCGTACCGTACGCGATCGGCGCGAAGTTCGCCCACCCGGACCGCCCTGCGATCGCCCTGGTCGGGGACGGCGCGATGCAGATGAACGGCATGATGGAGATGGTCACGGCGGCGAAGTACCACCACGAGTGGTCGGACCCTCGGCTGATCGTGGCCGTGCTGAACAACCGGGACCTCAACCAGGTCACCTGGGAGATGCGGGCCATGTCCGGCGCCCCCCAGTTCGAGGAGTCGCAGCACATCCCCGACCTGCCCTACGCCGAGATCGCCCAGCGCATCGGCCTGGACGGCGTCCGGGTGGAGAAGCCCGAGTACGTGGAGGCCGCCTGGGACCGGGCACTCGCCGCCGACCGGCCCTTCGTCATCGACTTCCGCACCGATCCGGCCGTCCCGCCGATCCCGCCTCACGCCTCCCTGGACCAGATCGAGGCCGCCGCCTCCGCGATCCTGCACGGCGACAGCGACCGCGGCTCCATGATCAAACAGGGTGTCAAGGCGAAGATGCAGGAGATGCTGCCCGGCAGCCGGCACCGCGACGACCGCCCCGGCGCCGGGCCCCACGACAGCGCGGAAGGGAACAGGTGACCCACCCCGCGCCACCGGCGCAGGTGGTCCGCGACGGCCGCGACGGTCCCGCCGTGGAGCGCCTGTCCGTCTCCGTCCACCGCGTTCCCACGGATCTGCCGGGTGGGGACGCCACCCTGACCTGGGACTCCACGACGCTCGTCCTGGTCGAGGCCGGCGCGGCGGGGCAGACGGGCCTCGGCTGGACGTACGGGTCGGCCGCCGCAGCCCCGGTCGTCGAGGAGCAACTCGCGGACCTCGTCGTCGGGCACGACGCGTTCGGCGTTCCCGCCGCCAACGACCCCATGAGCCGGGCCGTACGCAACACCGGCAGGCCCGGCATCGCGGCCGGCGCCGTCTCCGCCGTCGACACCGCCCTGTGGGACCTCAAGGCGCGCCTCCTCGGGCTGCCCCTGGTGCGGCTGCTGGGCGCGGCGCGCGACGAGGTCGCGGTGTACGGCAGCGGCGGCCTGACCACGTACGACGACACGCAGCTCGAACGGCAACTGCGCGGCTGGACCGAACAGGGCATCGACCGGGTGAAGATCAAGATCGCCGAGTCCTGGGGCCGGCACGAGGCCCGTGACCTGCACCGCGTCCGGCTGACCCGGCACATCGTGGGCGACACGGCCGAGCTGTACGTCGACGCGAACGGCGGCTACACCCGCAAGCAAGCCGTGCGCGTGGCCGCCGCCACGGCGGATTCCGGCGTCACCTGGCTGGAGGAACCGGTCTCCTCCGACGACCTCGCCGGGCTGCGCGAGGTGCGTGACGCCGTCGCCGCGGACGTCGCGGCCGGTGAGTACGGCTACGACCTGCCGTACTTCGCCCGGATGGCGGCCTCGGGAGCCGTCGACTGCCTCCAGGCCGACGTCACCCGCTGCGGCGGCATCACCGTGTGGCTGCGCGCCGCGGCCGTCGCCGAGGGACTCGGACTGCACATCTCGGGGCACTGCGCCCCGCACCTGCACGCCCATGTCGCCGCGGCCGTACCCAACACCCGTCATCTGGAGTGGTTCCACGACCATGTCCGCATCGAGGGCATGCTGTTCCACGGCACGCTCGATCCGCGGGGCAGCACCGTCGCACCGGGCGCGGCCGGGGAACCGGGCCACGGCCTCACACTGAACCGCGCGGTCGCGGACCGCCACCGCACGAGATGAGCGGCCGTCCCGTGCACGAGCCCGCCGACAGCCCGTGCGTACGCGACAGCCCCTTCGTACTCGACAGCCCTTTCGTCCTGCGGGACTACGCACTGATCGCCGACGGGGAGCGCGGCGCGCTCATCGACCCGCAGGGACGGATCGGCTGGCTGTGCGCTCCGGCCTGGCACAGCGGCGCCGTCTTCTCCGCCCTCATCGGCGGCCCCGGCCACTACCAGGTCCGCCCCGCCGACCGATGGAACGTGTGGGGCGGCCACTACGAGGACGGCACCCTCATCCGCGTCAGCCGCTGGGTCACCGCCGACGGGATCATCTCCTGCCGGGAAGCCCTGGCCGTCCCCGCGGACGCGGGACGCGTCGTGCTGCTCCGGCGGATCCGGGCCGTGCGCGGCGAGGCCCTGGTCGATGTCCAACTCGACGTCCGCGGCGACTACGGGCGCCACTCCATGTCGGACCCTCACCACGAGAACGGCACCTGGCGGGCTCGCACCGGCCCTCTGCACGTGCGCCTCACCGGCGCCGACCGGGCCCGCCCCCGTCCGGACGGCGGGCTGCGCACCCGGCTGCGGCTGCCCGAGGGCGGCACCCACGACCTCGTCCTGGAGATCGGCGCCGAGGCACCGGGCGCCGCCGCCGACCCGGGGGCCCTCTGGGACGCCACCGAGCGGTGGTGGAAGTCCGCCGCGCCCGACTGCGCCGACACCGCGGCACCCCGCGACACCCGTATGGCGTACGCCGTCCTGAACGGCCTGACCAGCACCACCGGCGGCATGGTCGCAGCCGCCACCACCTCACTGCCGGAACGCGCCGACACCGGCCGCGACTACGACTACCGCTACGCCTGGATCCGCGATCAGTGCTACGCCGGCATCGCCGTCGCCGCGCACGGCCCCCACCCTCTGCTGGACCGCGCGGTGCGCTTCGTCTCCGAGCGCATCCTGGAGGACGGCGCCGAGCTGCGCCCCGCGTACACGGTGGACGGCGGTCCGCTGCCTCCGGAGCGGTCCCTGCCGCTCATCGGCTACCCCGGCAGCACCGACCGCACCGGCAACCGCGCGGGCCGGCAGTTCCAGCTGGACGTGTTCGGTGAGGCGCTCCAGTTGTTCGCCGCAGCCGCCCGGCACGGCGTCCTGGACGCCCGGGGCGCCAAGGCCGCCGTGGTGGCCGCCGAGGCCGTCGCCGACCGCTGGACCCGGCCCGAGGCCGGGTTGTGGGAACTGGAGAACCGTTGGTGGACGCACTCCCGCCTGTGCTGCGTGGTAGGACTGCGCGACCTGTCCCGTGAGCTGCGTACCTCGGCGTCCGGGGACTGGTCCCGGCTGGCGGACCGCATCCTGGACGTGACCCGGTCGCGCTGCCTGCACCCCGACGGCCACTGGCGGCGTGCCGCCGACGACCCCGGCCCGGAAGCGGCCCTCCTGCTGCCCCTGGCCCGCGGAGCCGTGCCGCACGCGGACCCCAGCCTCGCGCTCACCCGCTCACAGGTGGTGCGTCGACTGGCACAGGACGGGTACGTCTACCGGTTTCAGCACGGGAAGGAGCCGCTGGGGGACGCGGAGGGCGCGTTCCTGCTGTGCGGCTTCACGATGGCGCTGGCCGCTCACGCGCAGGGCCTGGAGACCGAGGCGGTGCGGTGGTTCGAGCGCACGCGCTCGGCCTGCGGGCCCGCGGGACTGTTCACCGAGGAGTACGACATCGCGCAGCGCCAGTTGCGCGGCAACCTTCCGCAGGGGTTCGTCCATGCCCTGCTGCTGGAGTGCTCGGCCCGGCTCGGCGCCGCCTGACTCCTCGCCCTGCCGACTGACTTCTCGTTCTGGTGGCGTGACCTGGCGACCTGTGACCTGGTGACCTAGTGGCGTGATCGGCGCAGGTGCCGGGCGCCGACCAGTACGGCCAGCATCGTGGCGGTGGCCGCGCCGAGCGGCAGCAGGGCGCGCGCCCCAGGCGCTGCCGGCCGTTCCGGCACCGCCTCCTGCCCCTTGAGCCCGGCCGCCAGCACCTCCGCCAGGTGCAGCGGGGTGCGCCCGGCGTCGGACTGGTCGACCTGCGTCCGGCAGCTGAAGCCGTCCGCGAGGACCAGCGTCGCCGCGTCCGCCTCCCGCACGGCGGGCAGCAGAGCGGCCTCGGCGCAGGCCATGGACACGTCGTAGTGGCCCTTCTCGAAGCCGAAGTTGCCGGCGAGCCCGCAGCAGCCCGCGTCCAGCACGTCGGCGTCCACCCCGGCGCGTGCGAGCAGCTTTCGGTCGGCGTCGAAGCCCAGGACGGCGTACTGGTGGCAGTGCCGCTGGACGACCGCCCGTGCGTCGACGGGCGGCGGCTGCCAGTCGCCGGCTCGTTCGACGAGGAGTTCGGCGAGGGTACGGGTCTGCTCACGCAGTCGTCCCACATCCGGGTCCTTGGGGAGCAGTTCGGCCGCGTCCGCGCGGAAGACGGCCGTACAGCTCGGTTCGAGTCCGACCACGGGTGTGCCCCGGCGCAGGTCCGCGCGCAGCACGTCGAGGGTGTGGCCCAGGACCCGTCTGGCGACGGTCAGCTGCCCGGTGGAGATCCAGGTCAGACCGCAGCACACCGCCGCGTCGGGCACCTTGACCCGGAATCCCGCCGCCTCCAGGACCTCGACGGCCGCTTTGCCGATCGCGGGGTGGAAGTGGTCGGTGAAGGTGTCGGGCCACACCACGACCTCGCCGCGGTGTCCGTCGCCGCGCGGTCCGCCCCGCTCACGCCACCAGTCGGTGAACCGTTGCTCGGCGAAGACGGGCACGACCCGCTCGGGCGCGACACCCCCGAGGGCCTTGGCCGCGCGGGCCACCCATGGCACCGAGGACAGGGCGTTGACGGTACGCGGTGCGAGCGCCACCGCACGCGCCACAGCGGGCAGCCAGCCCATCGAGTAGTGGGCGAGGGGCCGCAACCGGCCCCTGTAGTGGTGGTGCAGGAACTCGGCCTTGTAGGTGGCCATGTCCACGTTGACCGGGCAGTCCGTCTTGCAGCCCTTGCAGGCCAGACACAGATCGAGGGCGTCGTGCACCGCGTCGGAGCGCCAGCCGTCCGTCACCGGTGAGTCGTCACCGCCCCGGACCATCTCGAACAGCAGCCGCGCCCGGCCCCTGGTGGAGTGCTCCTCCTCGCGGGTGGCCCGGTAGCTGGGACACATCACGCCGCCCTCCGAGGAGCGGCACTTGCCCACGCCCACGCACCGGGCGGCGGCCCGACTGAACCTGCCGTCGTCCTGCGGGAAGGAGAAGACGGTTTCCGGCTCCCACGGCAGGTAGTCAGCGCCCAGGCGCAGGTTCTCGTCGAGCCGGTACGGCAGGACGACCTTGCCGGGGTTCATCCGGTTGCCGGGGTCGAACAGCCCCTTCAGCCGCTCGAATCCCTCGATCACCTCCGGCCCGAACATCCTCACCAGCAGCTCGCCCCGCGACTGGCCGTCCCCGTGCTCGCCGGACAGCGACCCGCCGTAGGAGACGACCAGGTCTGCGGCCTTCTCCACAAAGGCACGCATCCGGGCCACGCCCTCCTCCGACTCCAGGTCGAAGGGGATACGGGTGTGGACGCACCCGTGGCCGAAGTGCCCGTACACCGACGGGTGGCCGTAGCCGAACTCCTCGTACAGACGCTTGAGGTCGCGCAGGTAGTCGCCGAGGCGATCCACCGGGACTGCGGAGTCCTCCCAGCCCTCCCAGGTGTCGGGCTTGCCCGGGACGTGTGCGGTGGCCCCCAGACCGGATTCGCGGATCTGCCACAACTCGCGTACGTGCTGCTCGTCGTCGTACCAGGTGTGGTCGACGTCGTCCGGTTTGGCGTCGATCAGCGCGCGGGCCCTGGCGTCGACCTCTTCACGGGTGTCGCCGACGAGCTGCACCATGAGATAGGCCCGGCCGTCGGGCAGTTCCCGCAGCGCCGCCGAGTTGAGGTGTTTGACCCGCTGGAAGTGGATCAGCTGGTGGTCGACGCCTTCCAGGGCCGCCGGCTCGTGCTCCAGGACGGCCGGTACGTGGTCGGCGGCCTGGCAGATGTCCTCGTAACCGAGCACGACCAGCGAGGTGTGCTTCGGTACGGGCACGAGTTCCAGTTCCGCGCGCAGGACCGTCACCAGGGTGGATTCCGAGCCGGTCAGCAGCCCGCCGACGTCGAAACCGTGCTCGGGCAGCAGGGAGTCGAGGTTGTAGCCGGACACCCGCCGCGGGATGTCGGGGTAACGCTCGCGTACGAGGCCGGCGTACCGGTCCCGCAGCGCCACGAGACCCCGGTACAGCTCCGCCTCCCTGCCCGCACCGGTCGTCAGGCGTGCGAGTTCGGCGTCGTCGGTCGCCCCGACCCACATCCGGGCGCCGTCGTAGGTCAGCACCTCCAGGCGGCGCAGATTGTCGACGACCTTGCCGTACGCCTGGGCCGTCGACCCGCACGAGTTGTTCCCGATCATTCCGCCGATGGTGCAGTTCGGGTGGGTGGCCGGCCGCGGCCCGTACTGCAGGCCGTGCTCGGCCAGCTGCCGGTTCAGGTCGTCCAGCACGATTCCGGGTTCGACCACGCAGCGCCGGTTCGCCGGATCCACCGACAGCAGCCGGTTGCAGTACTTGCTCCAGTCCACCACCACCGCGGTGTTGCAGCACTCCCCCGCGAGGCTGGTGCCGCCACCGCGCGACAGCAGCGGCACACCGTGTTCGCGGCACACCGCCACCGCTTCTGTCGCCGCCTCCACGGTCCGTGGGACGACCACCCCGATCGGCACCTGCCGGTAGTTGGAGCCGTCCGTCGAGTACGCCGCGCGCGTACCCGCGTCGAAGCGGACCTCCCCGTCGACGCGGGCCCGCAGATCCCGTTCGAGGGCTTCCTCGTCGGTCCGTACCTGCGGGCGCCTGACGACGGGGAGTGGCAGATCGACCGGTTTCATGAAGGACACTCCACGGGAGACGGATGATGCGCCGGTGGTCGCGGACGCAGGCGGAGGCAGGCAGACGCGGGCAAGGGGTGGTGCGGCGCCCGTCCGCCCGGTGCGGGCGCTGTGCGGTGTGCGGCGTCAGCCCTTGCCGCGGCCGGACACGGCGTCCCTGACGCGGTCCACCATGCCGGCGCCCGGGGCCAGCAGCTTGTTGGCCGGCGGGGTGTCCGGGGCGGACGGGTGCGGACGGGTCGGAGCCGTCTTCTTGGTCCGGCGGACCTGGTCGCCCAGCTTCATCAGCTCGTCCTCGGACGCCGCCGACCTCAGCCGGGGAAAGAGGTTGTCCTCCTCGTCGCGGACGTGCGAGCGGATCTCGGTCATCAGCTCGCCGATGAGCCGGTCGAACTCCGGATCGCGGGCGCCGACGCCCTCAAGTTCCTTCATGGTCCGCTCGGCCTCGGCGTGGTCCTCGATCTCCTTGTCGGCGACCGTGTCACCGTCCGGCAGGAATTCCCGCACCGCCGGGTACAGCTGGGCTTCCTCGGCCACCGAGTGCCGCACCAGCTCGATCACGGCCTGATCGGCGTACTTCTTGCGCTGCTCGTCGCCCGGGGGCAGCGCCTCGATACGCCCGAACAGCTCCTCGACCTCCTCGTGGTCGGTGATCAGTTCCGCGATGACATCTCCACCGTGGCCCATGGGACGTTCCTCCCCTTCTCCCTCTGCCGATTCGCTCTGGCTATTCCCTCTGGCGATCGGAATGCCCCGACCATGTATCCCGGTTCCCTCGGGTGCAAACCGGGCATGGCGTTCGGTGGTGCGAAAGCCGTGCTCACCGCTGTCGCGCTCTGCGCGTCAGGACGCGTCAAGGCGCGTCAGGGCGCGGCATGGCGACGCAAGAGGGCGTACCCCGCTCCGGTGAATCCCGCGGCGGCGACGGCTTTGCCGAGGTGGTGACGGCTCGCCCACTGCTGCGGGCTCACGGCGTGTGCCTGGCTGTCGAAGACGCCATGGGCACCGAACTCTTCCGTCTCGTCCGCCGGGTCGAACAGGTTGCCGTCTCCCCCGGTGGGCGCGAAGGCGTCGGTCTGCTGCGAGTCGAAGCCGGTCCGCGCGAGGTAGCGGTCGAGCAGTCCCGGCACGACGGCGTTCGCCAGCAGCGTCGCCACCGTCGACGCGCCGACCCAGTATTCGCGGCGCCGGGGGTGGTCGGCGGCACGCAGCACGGCCCGGGCGGCGATCTCCGGCTGGTAGATGGGAGGCACCGGTTGGGCGTGCCGAGGCAGATGGGTGCGCAGCCAGGTGAACTGCGGGGTGTTGACCGCGGGCATCTGGACCATGGTGATGCGCACCTGGGACTTGTCGTGGAGCAGTTCGCAGCGCACCGACTCGGTGAAGCCCTGAATGGCGTGCTTGGCGCCGCAGTACGCGCTCTGCAGCGGGACACCGCGGTACGCGAGAGCCGAGCCGACCTGCACCACGGTGCCGCGGTCGCGGGGCAGCATGCGGGTCAGGGCGGCCCGGGTGCCGTGCACGTAGCCCAGGTAGGTCGACCGCGTCGCCTGCAGGAACTCTTCCGGCGACAGGTCGGTGAACCGGCCGAAAGCGGCGGTGAAGGCGTTGTTCACCCAGATGTCGACCGGGCCCAGCTCCTCCTCGACTCGACGGGCCGCCTCTTCCACCTGATCCGGTTCGGCCATGTCGGTGACGATGGGCAGCGCTTGCCCACCCGCCTGCCGCACCTCGGCCGCCGCGGCCTCCAGGCCGGTCCTGCCCCGGGCGAGCAGGGCCACCCGGGCCCCGCGGGCGGCGAACATCGCGGCCGTGGCCCGTCCGATCCCGGCGCTGGCTCCCGTCACCACGACTGTCTGCTGGGTATCCGTCCTGGCCATGCGCCCTCCCGACCGGTGTGTTCGAGCTTCGGGTGTCGACCGGTCACGCCGGTCACGCCGGTCACGCCGGTCACGCCGGTCACGCCGGTCACGCCGGTCACGCCGAGGGTCCCCCGGCCGCTGCCATGCCTCCCTGCGTGCCGGCGGTGGTGGCGGTGCCGGTTCCGGCCGTCTCACCGAGGCCGGGGGCGACCGAGCCGTCACCCGCCACACCGAGTGCGACCTTCTCCCAGCCCGTCTCCCGCCGGTCGAACGCGCCATAGGCGTCGATCGCATCCTGCGTACCGGTCCAGCGGGTGATCAGCGGGGTCGGGTCGAGACGGCCCGTCGCGACCATCGACACCAGCTCGGGCACGTACCGGCGGTGGTTGCAGTTGCCCAGTTTGAGCGTGAGGTTCTTCATGAACGCCTCGCCGAACGGATAGTGCTGCACCTGCGGCGGATACACGCCCACGGTGCCGACCGTGCCGGCCTTCGCCACCATCCGCACCGCCCAGCGGGCCGCCAGCGTCGGGGCGTCGCCCGGCACCCAGGTGTCACCGTCCGGGTTCTGCGCCGGTGCGGCCTCGTCCTTCTCGTGGTCGAACTGCTGGGCCTGTTCCCGCAACGCATCGGCGGCCGGTCCGTGGGAGGGCCGCTGGGCGTCCACCCCCACGGCGTCGATCACGCGGTCGGCCCCGATGCCGCCGGTCAGTTCGAGGACGGCCTCAACGGGGTCTTCCGCGTTGAAGTCGACCGTCTCGGCGTGCTGGTCGCGGGCCAGGTCCAGCCGGTCGGACACGCCGTCGACGACGATGATCCGTCCGGCACCCTGGAGGCGGGCGCAGGCGACAGCGGCCTGTCCGATCGGCCCGGCACCCACGATCGCCACGGTGTCGCCGTCACCGATCTCGGCCAGCCGTGCCCCGAACCAGGCGGTGGGGTAGATGTCGGACAGCAGGATGGCCTGCGCGTCATCGACCGTGTCCGGCAGCGGCACCAGCCCGACGGGGGCGTACGGGATCCGGGCGTACTCAGCCTGGAGTCCGTCCAGTCCCCCGGCGGCCTCCGGGCCTCCGAAGAACACGGTGCCGGCCCGGGAGCCCTGCGGGTTGGCGTTGTCGCACTGCGCGTAGTAGCCCGCCCGGCAGTAGCTGCACGTACCGCACGCCACTGTGGACGGCACCACCACCCGGTCTCCGGGGCGGAGATTGCGCACCCCGGAGCCGACTTCCGTCACGACGCCGACGGCCTCGTGCCCAAGGATCCGCCCTTCCTTCATGCCGGGCATGGTGCCCCGGACGAAGTGCAGGTCGGTTCCGCAGATGGCGGAGGTGGTGATCCGCACGATCGCGTCGTACCGGTCCTCGATCGTCGGCTCCGGTACGTCGTCCAGGCGTATGTCTCCCAGTCCGTGCCACACGACTGCCTTCATGTGCCTTCTCCGTTCCTGCGTTCCCGCACCTGATCGTCCGCATTGCGTGTTTTCCGGAGTTTCCTGCGGAGCGCCCTCAAAACAAGCTGCGGCTACGCAACTGGGGACGGTGTCGGCAACTCGGCGGTCCGCCATCCGCCCCAGCGGCACTGACCGGATCCGGCAGCGCGGAAGCAGGTCAGCGCCGGCGGACCTCTTCTTCGTCCACGGCCACCCAGCCCGATCCGAAATCGGCCTCGCCGATGTGGTGATAGGAATTCCTGTCGTGCCGGACGAAGGTGTCCCGAAGGGTGAAGGTGCTTCCCCCGCTCGTCATGGTTCCGAGGAAGACGAACCGGTTTCCGTCCCAGCCCAATGACCGCTGCGTGGCCCTGCCTCCGCGGCTGTCAAACCATTCGGCGACGAAAACGCCCTGGTCCGGGTCGTACCCCCAGAGGTAGACCGCCGTCAGCGGATCGGGATTTTCCGCCGTCTTCCGCTCCGTCGTGTGCGTGGTGGACCAGAAGCCGTCGTACCCTGTGCCGTTCTGAATTTCCATGATGATGGGCTTGGGATTACCGGAAGCCGAAAGGAAGAAGGTGCCGGTACCGCGCCATCTGCCACTGAAGAAGGAAAGCTCGCTCATACGGGAAACGGGAGCCGCGGTCCCGCCGCTCGTCGCACTGGCGGAGAGGTCTGTACCGGCGTTCGCTGTCGCGGTCCCGCCCGCCGCTACCGCGACTGCGCCGGTGGTGGTGGCCAGGAAAACCCTTCGCCTCATGTTCATCTTTCCTTCCCTTGTCGGACCCCTGTCGGAGTGCTTGCATTCGGATGCGGCAGCCGCACTGGGCGACGGGTTCGGCTCGATGCGACGGGACTCCGCCGACGCGATGACCACGGAGACGGAGAGCGGGCGCGCGTACGGGGTCAGTCGGACGCGCTGCGCTTGCCCAGTTCGAGGGCGTGGGAGAAGGAACGACCGCCCATGGCCATCGCCGGCACGTGCTCCTGCATCAGCCGCATGCGGTGCGGAGCGTCGTGCCAGCGGGGCTGGAGCTGGAACTCGGCGGCGAGGGAGAACCAGGTGACCGGCACCGCGCCGGCCTGGATCATGCGCTGCAGCGCGGTCTCGTGACCTTCGGTCGACAGGCTGGCGCACACGTCCACGACGACGTGTACGCGATAGCCCTCGCGCAGGCCGCCGAGCACGGTCTGCAGCACACAGCCCTCCGTGGAGATGCCGCCGATGGCGAGGTTCTGCCGCCCCTCGGCCCGGACGGCCGCCGCGAACGACTCGTCGAGAAACGCGTTGAAGTCGACGGCGCGCTCGATGACCGGCTCGTCGCCGATGGCGTCGAGCAGTTCGGGGTAGAGCGGGCCGGAAGGCTTGGTGGACTCACCGTTGGTGACGACCAGGCCGCTCCCGTACCACTTGGCCGTCTTGGCCAGGCCCACGACGTTGTTGATGTGCTGGCTGAGGTCATGGGAGCGGATGAGGTTCGCGAACCCGATGGCGTGGTCGACGAGGACGACGGTGGTGTTGTCCGGACTGAGGGGCTCAGGCACTGCCATGGCAGTACTTCCTTCCGTGCAGCTGACGGGCGCGAGAACCGCACCCCGATATTGTCCAAGTGGTCACTAAAACCGTAAGCCGCCACCTCAGTAATGTCCAGCTGGTTACTTGAATGCGTCAGCATTGCATGCCATTGATGGGGCATATATCAGCAAATCTGCGGTTGCCTTCGTGTTCTTCACTGTGGCGGCCACGGAGGACGGGCCACCATAGTGACCACAGGTACACTTGGCGCATGACTGCAGGCTCGACAAACGCCCCACTTGACAGTGATCCGGAAGCCGCCGGCGATCACGGGAGCCCTCCGGTGAGAAAGCGGACGCGGGAGCCCGAGCTGCGCAGGGCGGCGATCCTGGAGGCCGCGAGCGAGGCGTTCGCCGAGCGCGGTTACCCGAAGACGACCATTCGCGAGATCGCGCGCCGGGCCGGAGTCACACACGGTCTCGTGATCCGGCACTTCACCTCCAAGGAACAGCTGTTCCTCGCGGCGGTCCCCAGTTCGCAGAACCTGATGGCCGAGATCGCCGGCGACCCCGCCTCACTGCCCACGCGGGTCGCGAGATCCTACGTGCGCCGTATGTCGCAGAGCGCCGGAAGCGATCCGTTCATTGCTCTGATCCGTTCGGTGGCCTCGGGCGAAGAGGCGGCCAAGCGACTGTTCGGAGCAATGCAGGACGAGAGCCTTGAGATGTACCGCCATGTGATTCCGGGACCGGACCTGGAGGAGCGTGTCGGGTCGGTGGGGGCCTACCTGATCGGCGTGACGTTCTCCCGTCATGTCTTCCAGAGCGGCCCTCTGGCTGCGATGTCCGACGACGAACTCGTCCGCCATCTGATCCCCCGCCTGCGCGCCATCCTGCTCGACTGAAGGGTGCTGCAGAAGGGCTCCAGGCCCCCCGTGGCGGGGCAGATACGGCCCGGCACGTCGGCGAACTGGACGTGGACGAGCGCGTCGCCGTGGCGGCCGATGGCGTCGACGGGGTCCTGGCCCATGCGCGCCAGGTGGTAGGCGTCGAGCAGGAGACCCGTGGCGGCGGCGCCCTCGCGTCGAGTCCGCCGCACGAGCCCGGCCGCCATGTCGACGTCGGTCAGCAGGTAGTCGGGGTTGTCCAGGGGGTTGAACGCCTCAATCAGTACGGAGATGCCGTGGCCGTTCGCCAGCTCGGCGGCGTGGAGGAGGTTCTCATGGGCCGTGCGATGCTGCTCCTCCCGTGAGTACTGCGGCAGCCGGTTGCCGCAGGGCAGGTTCAGCAGCCGACAGCCGACGCTCGACGCGAACTCCACGGCCGCCGTGATGCTCAGTGCGCAGCCCCGGGCGGGTGCCCGCGTCGGCGAGGGCTGCGCGCACCTCCTCGGCCTGCGCCTTTCCGGGCAATGATGGCGAGAACTCCCGAGGAGCCAGCAGAGTGCCCCACGAGACGTCTGGGATCCAGTCCGGGTGGTGTGGATCGACGAGTGCGATGACCGCGTTGTAGCGGTCCGGGCCGACTGCGGTCGGCCCGCGGCGGCGCCGGACCGGTCGGTGGACGGTCGGTGCGGGAGGGACCGGTTCGGGTGGCAGTCGGTGTACCGACTGCCACCCTGGCGACGCTGTGTCCGTGGCGGCGCGGGCGTCGACGTCGGGAGCCGCGGTGACGGCTTCGAGGGTGCGGCCGAGTCGGCTTGCGGTCCCGGCCGCCTCGATCAATGCGGGCAGCGGTCCGCCTCCGGTCCGGGTGCCCGGTGTGGTCCGGTCGGGGGTGGGCGCGTCGGGGCCGG
>NZ_LIPP01000087.1 GCF_001418335.1 Streptomyces aurantiacus
GCGGAGCGTGGACGCCGCGAAGAGCCGGGCGTCCGCGTGGGCCTCGGGCGCGATCTCCAGTTCCCGGGCCTCTTCGTGCGCGGCCGACATCCGGTAGATCTTCGGGTACACTGGCCACGGCTCGTAGTTCTCGTCACGCTCCGCGCCGGGCTGCGGGTAGATGTCCAGCTGCGTCACGGACTTCGCGCCCTCGCGTATGGCAGTGCCCAAACAGTCGGCCCCCGTGTCGCCGCCGCCGACGATCACGACGTCCTTGCCCGCTGCGGACAACGGAGACGCCTCCAGGTCCCCCTCGCACACCCGGTTGGCCAGCGGCAGATACTCCATCGCCTGGTGGATACCGCTCAACTCCCTTCCTTCCACAGCAAGTTCACGCCCGGCCGTGGCGCCCACGGCGAGGACGACCGCGTCGNNCTTGAACTCGGGGATGCCGTACCGCATCAGCCCGCCGATCCGGTCGTCCCGCTCGTAGACGGCGACGGTGTGGCCTGCCCGGGTCAGCTGCTGCGCCGCCGCGAGCCCGGTGGGTCCCGAGCCGACCACCGCGACGGTCCGCCCCGTCAGCCGGTCCGGCGGCCTGGGCGGTGCGAACCCGTCCGCCCAGGCCCGGTCGGCGATGGCGACCTCGACGTTCTTGATCGTGACCGCGGGCTGGTTGATCGCCAGCACACAGCCCGTCTCGCACGGTGCGGGGCACAGCCGGCCGGTGAACTCGGGGAAGTTGTTCGTCGCGTGCAACCGGTCGCTCGCCGTCCGCCAGTCGTCACGCGCGACCAGATCGTTCCAGTCGGGGATCAGATTGCCCAGCGGGCAGGCGTCGTGGCAGAAGGGGACACCGCAGTCCATGCACCGGTCGGCCTGCGTCCGGATGATCGGCAGCAGCGCCCCCGGAACGTATACCTCGTCCCAGTCACGGACCCGGTCCTCGACGGGCCGGCGAGGCCACTCCTCGCGGGAGGAATTGAGGAAACCCCTGGGATCGGCCATGGCCGTCTCCCTCACGTACACGAAGGGGGCCCGTACGGTCTCCGCCACCGTCTCCGACGCCATTTCCGGCACCGCATCCGGTACGACACGGCACCGTCTCCACGCCATCTCCGACGCCGTGTCCGATGTGATGTCCGACGTCATCCGTGACGCCATTGATGACACCGTCGTCCGGGCGGCGGGCCGCAGGGCCTGCTGGCAGACTCTCCCCGCCAGGATACGACGGCGCGGCGATTCCGGTGATGCCGAGCGATTCGGTGATGCCGAGCGTTTCCGGCGATGCTGATCGTTTTCGGTGCGCTCAGGTCAGCGCCAGTACGTACGAGACCGTTCCGGCGGCCGAGGCGACCATCCGGACGTGGTTCCGTATGGACCACTCGCTGACAAACGTGGGCCAGTACGCGATGGCCTCCGGTGTGCCGGGGCTCATCCCGGCCAGCTTGTTGTTGCGCGGGACGTTCGCCGCGATCGTGACCCCGAAACAGCCGAACAGATACAGCGCGCTACCCAGCAGCAGTTCCACCGTGCCCTCGTCGGGCCACAGCACGAAGGTGACCACCGCGATCACGGCACACACCGCGGCCGACCCGAGGAACACGAGCATGAAGGCCGGCATCACCGCCGTCACGTTGATCGACTGCATCGCCGCGATGCCCTGCGCCGGCGGCAGCGCGGCCAGTCCCTTCATCACGAACGTCGAGAACGCGCAGAACACCCCGGCCACCAGCCCCGTGCCGAGCACGCCCACCACGGTGAGCACGAAGTACGGTCCCTCGATCATGGCAACTCCCCCGTAGGCCGACCGTCTTGTCAACAACTTCCGCACCGGCTCCCGCACCGGCTCCCGCACCGACTCCCGCACCGTTCCCGGAACCGTGGGGCCGGACGACCCGAACCTCAAGATCCTGCACGGCACTCCCCGTCACCACAAGCACGCGGTCGTCGTCCGTGTGCGCCCGCGCGGCATCATGGGCCGTGTGCGACTCGAAGCGATCACCTGGGACCGGCTCGGCGACCTCATCGCCGAGCGTCTGCTCGACCTGGAGCCGGCCGACGGCAGCCCCTGGCCGCGCGTCGCCTTCGACGGAGCCCCGGCCGCCCGCCCCGGTGACCTCGCCGAACGCGTCGCCGAGGCCCTTCGCCCACGCGGCCGCTCCGCCCTGGTCGTCGGCACGGAGGGCTATCTGCGAGCCGCCTCACTCCGGTTGGAGTACGGCCGGCAGGACGTGGAGACCTACTACGACGGCTGGTTCGACACCGGCGCCCTGTGGCGCGAGGTCTTCGGCCCGCTGGAACCGGGCGGTGACGGCCGGGTCCTGCCCGACCTCCGGGACCCGGCCACCGACCGCGCCACCCGCAGCCCGTACGTGCAACTTCCGCCCGGTGCGGTGCTGTTGCTGCACGGGCCGCTGCTCCTGCGCCACTGGTTCCCCTTCGACCTCGCCGTCCATGTACGTCTCTCACCGGCCGCCCTGCGCCGCCGCACCCCGCAGGACGAGCACTGGACGCTCCCCGCGTACGAGCGGTACGAGGACGAGACGGCTCCGGGCGACACGGCCGACATCCTGGTGAGGGCGGACGACCCACGTCATCCGGCGTGGAACGGCTGAGGCGCGGGGTGCCGGCCGGGAGCCGCGGACTTCCGGATGCGCGTCTGCCCGTACCCGGCGAAAATGTATGGGCCGGGACTTGCGGTGCGTGTCTGTGCCGCGCCGGCCGTCCGGCACCGGGAGGTACTACATGACCACCGCCGGAGACATCATGCACAGCGGCGCCCAGTGGATCCCCGCTCACGAGACCCTGGACCGGGCCGCTCAACTGATGCGCGAGCTCAAGGTGGGCGCACTGCCCATCAGTGACGAGAACGAACGGCTCTGCGGGATTCTCACGGACCGCGACATCGTGGTCGGCTGTGTGGCCATGGGCCACGACCCGGCCCACGTCACCGCGGGTGAGATGGCCCAGGGCACCCCGCGCTGGATCGACGCGGGCGCCGACGTCAGTGAGGTGCTCGGCGAAATGCAGGGACATCAGATCCGTCGCCTCCCTGTGATCGAGAACAAGCGTCTGGTCGGAATGATCAGCGAGGCCGATCTGGCCACGCACCTGACGGACGAACAACTCGCGAGCTGGGCCGAGAGCGTCTACGCGAAGAGCGAGTCACGCTGACGTCGGCAGGCCGTGCCGGACGAGGGACCTGAGACCTGAGACCTGAGACCTCACAACCAACCGTTCCGCTTGAAACCCCGGTAGAGGGTGAAGCACGCGACGGCGATCATGCCGACCGCCAAGGGGTACCCGAACTTCCAGTGCAGCTCCGGCATGTGGTCGAAGTTCATGCCGTAGACCCCGCAGACCATCGTCGGCACGGCGATCAGCGCCGCCCACGCCGTGATCTTGCGCATGTCCTCGTTCTGCGCCACGCTCACCTGCGCGAGGTGCGCCTGCAGGATCGAGTTGAGCAGTTCGTCGAACGCGGCTATCTGCTCGGCGGCCCGCAACTGGTGGTCGGAGACGTCCCGGAAGTAGGCCTGGATCTCCGGGTCGATCACCCGTATCGGCCGCGTCGCGAGATCCATGATGGGCCGGCCCAGCGGGACCACTGCCCGCTTGAGCTCCAGCAGCTCACGCTTGAGCTGGTAGATGCGCCCGGGGTCGGCCCGCGCGCCGTTCGCCGCGAACACGTCCGCCTCGACCTCGTCGATGTCCTCCTGCACCGAATCCGTGACATGCAGATAGTCGTCCACCACATGGTCCGCGATCGCGTGCAGCACGGCGGCCGGCCCCTTGGCGAGCTTCTCGGGGGTGGCCTCCAGTTCCTCACGCAGCGGGCCCAGCGAGCCGTGCCGGCCGTGCCGCACGGTCACCACGAAGTTCCGGCCGACGAACACCATGATCTCTCCGGTGTTCACCACCTCGCTGGTCGAGGTCAGTTCGGTGTGTTCGACGTAGCAGACCGTCTTGAACACCGCGAACAGCGTTTCGCCGTACCGCTCCAGCTTCGGGCGCTGATGGGCGTCCACCGCGTCCTCGACCGCCAGCGGGTGCAGGTCGAAGAGCTCGGCGATGCCCGCGAACTCCACCTCCGTCGGCTCGTGCAGCCCGAGCCAGACGAAACCGCCGTCGGCCTTGCGGACCCGCTCCACCGTCTCGACCAGATCGCGTCCGGCGGGAACCCGGGCCCCCTCCTCGTACGCCACGCAGTTCACCACCGCTGAGCCCAGGGGCGAGCGGGCGGGATGACTCAGGTCGACACGGGCGCGCCGTCGTGTCAGCCGTGCCACCCTGCGGAGACCGCCGACCTTGCTCAGGCCCGTGACCTTCCGCAGATTCACTGCCATGGACATCTGGATCTCCCTGCGTGGATCTCCTCGCGCCGCACTCTGCGCCTTGCTGCGGCCAGTCTGCCAGGATGTTTTGACGGCCGGTCGAGCCTGTGGGAACGGAACATTCCGCTCCGGAACCGCCCGTCCAGTCGAGGGCCGCCGAGTGGGACGCGCTCACGTCGGGAGCGTCGGCCACCAGGAAAAAGCATGACAAATGGGATGATCGGCGCATGATGCGAATCGACGGATACCTCCTCGACCACCGCCAGTCCGACGCGGGACAGCGGTTCGACGCCCTCGCCGCTCTCTTCGATCCCACGACGTTCCGGCACCTCGAACGGCTCGGCATCGGATCCGGCTGGCGCTGCTGGGAGGTGGGTGCGGGCGGCATGTCCGTGGTGTCCTGGCTCGCCAAGCGGGCCGGGCCCACCGGCCGGGTCGTCGCGACCGACCTCGACACCTCCTGGGCGCCCCCGGTCGTCCGCCCGCCGATTCAGCTGCGCGTCCACGACGTGGGCGCCGACGAACCGCCGGGGGAGGGCTTCGACCTCGTGCACGCCCGCCTCGTCCTCGCTCATGTGCCGGACAGGGACCGGGCGTTGCGTTCGGTGGTCAGGGCGCTACGGCCCGGGGGACGGCTCCTGGTCGAGGACGCCGATCCCACACTGCAGCCGCTGGCCTGCCCGGACGAGCATGGGCCCGAGCAACAGCTGGCCAACCGGGTGCGCCACGCGACGCGCGATGTGCTCGCCGAAGGGGGCACCGATCCCGCGTACGGGCGGCGGCTTCCCCGGCTGCTCCGCGAGGCCGGTCTGCGGCAGGTCGGGGCCGACGCGTACTTTCCTCTCACCTCGCCCGCCTGCGGAGCGCTTGAGTCCGAGACGGTCGGCCAGGTCCGGGAGCAGCTGGTCGCGTCGGGCCTCGTCACCGACCAGGACATCGACCGCCACTTGGCGAACGTGGCCGCGGGCGGGATGGACCTGATCACGGCCCCGCTGATCTCGGCGTGGGGACGCAAGGCGTAGCGGCGGGTCGTCGGCCTAGGCCCCTTTCTTCGGTTTCATCGGTTTCCTCTCCGGTTTTCTCCTTGGTTCCTTCTGCGGTTCCCGCTTCGGTCTGCCGCCCACCTGTTCCACCGCCCGGGCCCCGGCCCGGCACCCCTCGGCGGCTGCCTCCCGCGGCCGGCCGCCCCCGAGCAGCGCGGCCAGGAAGGCTCCGGTGAAGGCGTCGCCGGCGCCCGTGGTGTCGACGGGGGACGCCGGTTCCGCCGGGACCCGGGCCAGGATTACCCCCGATCGGGCGACGAGGGCTCCGGCGCCGCCCTGCTTCACCACCACCAGCGGGACGTGACGGCTCAACTTGGCCGCCGCGTCCGCCGTATCGGGCAGGCCTGTCAGCAGACGGGCCTCGTCCCGGCTCGGCAGCAGGACGTCGACCCCCTCGGCGAGCGAGAGGAACCGGTCCACGCCCAGCTCGCTGAGGAACCCCACCGACGCGGGATCCACACTCACCGGCACTCCACGCGCGCGTGCCGACTCCACCGCCACCGACACCAGAGCCCGGCACGGCTCGGAGAAGAACAGATAGCCCGACAGATGCAGCCACGCGACACCGTCGAGCAGCGCGGGCGACCAGTCGTCGGCGTCCAGCCGCAGCGACGCGCCACTGTCCGTGAGGAAGGTGCGCTCCGCCGAGGCGTCCGCGTCCACCAGGCAGATCACCGTGCCCGTCGGCGCCCGCGGGTCCACGACCAGGAGAGGGCGCACCCCGGAAGCCACCAGCTCCCGCTCGTGCCACGCGGCCGAGTCCGCGCCCACCCGGCCGAGGAACCGCACCTCCGGTCCGCCCCGGCGGGCCGCCCAGCACGCGACGTTGGCGCCCGCGCCGCCCGGCACCGTCCGCACGGCGGCGACCGTGTCGGTGCCCGGAGCGAGTGGCCCGCGGTGCCGGGCGACGACATCCGTGATGACGTCACCGACGACCAGGAGGGCCCCGCCCGGGACAGCCTCGAAGGGGCCGCCTGCCTCTTTCACGCCTGTGCCCAGGCCGCCGCGATCCGTCCCGCCAGCCGTACGTTGCCGCGTACCGCCGCCAGATTGGCCTCCAGCGACGCCCCGTCGGTGTGGCGTACCAGGTGGTCGAGCAGGAACGGCGTGACCGCCTGGCCGCTCACGCCCGCCTCCTCGCACGCGTGCAGCGCGTCGGCGAGCACGCGCGCGTGGAGCGCGGGATCCAGTTGCCGGTCCTCGGGCACGGGATTGGCCACGATCAGTGCCGACCCGGGTCCGTCCAGTGTGTCCTGCGCGCGCATCACGGCCGCGACCTCGTCCGGCGACTCCAGCGTCCAGTCCACCGGGTGTCCCGAGTCCGACAGATAGAAGCCGGGAAAGCGTGCCGTGCCGTATCCGGCGACCGCGACCCCCAGCGTCTCCAGGCGTTGCAGGGTCGCCGGCACGTCCAGGATCGACTTCACCCCCGCGCACACCACCGTGATCCGGGTGCGCGCGAGGAGTCCCAGGTCGGCGGACTCGTCCTGCGTAACCGTCCACTCCCGGTGCACGCCCCCGAGGCCACCCGTCGCGAACACCCGTATGCCCGCCTGCGCGGCCAGCAGGGCGGTCGCCGACACCGTGGTCGCCCCGCTGGCGCCGGTGGCGACCGCGAGCGGCAGATCGCGATGTCCCAGCTTGCGGATGCCGTCCTCGTTGGCGACCCGCTCCACCTGCTCCTTGCCGAGGCCCACGTGGGGCCGCCCGTCGAGCACGGCGACGGTCGCCGGAACGGCGCCCTCCTGGCGTACGGCGTCCTCCAGCTCCAGCGCCACCTGGAGATTGCGCGGACGGGGCAGCCCGTGCGCGATGATCGTCGACTCCAGTGCCACCACGGGCCGCCCCGCGGTGAGCGCCTCCCGAACCTCTTCGGACACCATCAGCACGCGCGTGCCTCCTGTCTGTCGGTTCTCCTCTCATCCCTGGCGGCCGACGCGCCCGGCCAAACCCTTGCGACCGCCACAGTGCGACCGCCACGAAGGGGTGCCCACACGCGCGTGGACACCCCCTTCTCCTTGCCCGGCCCTCAGACGGCCGGCCTTCAGACGGGCCGTGTCCCGCCCAGCGACCCATGCGGATCGAGGACGTACTTACGGCTGGCACCCTGGTCGAACTCGGCGTAGCCGCTCGGCGCGTCCTCCAGGCCGATCACTGTCGCGTTGACGGCCTTGGCGATGTGCACCCGCTCGTGGAGGATCGCCTTCATCAGTCCGCGGTGGTACTGCATCACCGGGCACTGACCTGTGCTGAGACGGTGGCTCTTCGCCCATCCCAGACCGAGCCGCACCTTGAGCGTGCCGGTCCGCGCGTCCTGGTCGACCCCGCCGGGATCGTCCGTGACGTACAGGCCCGGAATGCCCAGGGAGCCGCCCGCGCGCGTGAGGCCCATCAGCGAGTTGAGGACCGTGGCGGGCGCCTCGGGAGCGTCGGAGCCGTGCGCCCGCGCCTCGAAGCCGACCGCGTCGACGGCGGCGTCCACCTCCGGCTCGCCCAGGATCTGCTCGATCTGCTCGCCCACGTCGCCCTGGCTGACGTCGACCGTCTCACAGCCGAAACTCCGGGCCTGTGCGAGACGTTCGGCATTGAGGTCGCCGACGATGACGACGGCCGCGCCGAGCAGCTGCGCCGATGCCGCGGCGGCGAGACCGACCGGACCCGCCCCGGCCACGTACACCGTCGAACCGACCTCGGTACCCGCGGTCACCGCACCGTGGAAGCCGGTCGGGAAGATGTCCGACAGCATGGTCAGGTCGAGCAGCTTCTCGCGTGCCTGGTCCCGGTCCGGGAACCGCAGCAGGTTGAAGTCCGCGTACGGAACCATCGCGTACTGCGCCTGGCCGCCGACCCAGCCGCCCATGTCGACGTAGCCGTACGCCGCACCGGGGCGGGCCGGGTTGACGTTCAGACAGATGCCCGTCCTGCGCTCCTTGCAGTTGCGGCACCGTCCGCAGGCGATGTTGAAGGGCACCGAGACGATGTCCCCGACCTCGACGAACTCGACGTCCGGGCCCCGCTCGATGACCTCTCCGGTGATCTCGTGCCCGAGGACGAGTCCCTCCGGCGCGGTCGTACGGCCGCGCACCATGTGCTGGTCACTGCCGCAGATGTTGCTGGCGAGCACTTTCAGGATGACTCCGTGCCGGCACGTGCGGCCGACGTTCGCGGCGGCCACTCCCGGTCCGTCCTGCAGTTCGAGCGTCGGGTAATCGATGGTCCTGACTTCCACCGCGCCCGGCTTGAGGTACGCGACTGCCCTGTTCCCGCTCATACGTGATCGCCGTCCCTTCGGCCCCCGTGACTTCGGATGCCCGTGGCTGTACGTGTCGCGGAGTCTGCTCCCGCCGAAGCGTTCCGGCCAGCCTTCGCGCGGGCACCGGTACGGCACGTCACGGCGGGGGAATCCTGCCCCGGGCGAACAAGGGCGTCTCTCAGAACAGCGGCTCGGGCAGTACACCCTCCAGCGCCAGCAGCTTCCGCTTGGTCTCCACGCCGCCCCCGAACCCGCCGATGCCACCGTCCCTCTCCACGACCCGGTGGCAGGGCACGACGACCGGCAGCGGGTTGGATCCCATGGCCGTTCCCACCGCCTGGGCCGCACCCGGCTGGCCGACCCGCCGTGCCAGGTCGCCGTAGCCCACCACCGCCCCGAACGGCACGCCCGACGCCAGCTCGCGCAGCACCTGACGGTTGAACCCCGAGATCAGGGACCAGTCCAGTGGCAGTTCGAAGTCGCGACGCTCGCCCGCGAAGTACGCCGCGAACTGACGTATCGCCTCGGCCAGCAGCGGGGACCGCGGTGCTTCGACGGGCACGGTGGCGAACCGCGATCCGAGCCGCTCCAGCGCCTTGTCGCGCACCGCGTCCGTGGCGTGGAAGACGACGCTGACCAGGCCCTCGCCGGTCGCCGCCAGCAGCAGCGGGCCGATGCCGCTGTCGACGACGGCCCACACCACCCGCTGCTCGTTCTGCCCATGGCTGTTCATGCGCTCCACGGTACGGCGCACCACTGACAACGCCGGTGGCGCGGACGCTCGCAGGCGTCCGCGCCACCGGTGACGGGCTGTCGGGCAGGGTCCTCAGTCCTCGCGGAGGGCCTCCCGCACCACGTCCGGCTTGTTCGTGATGACGCCGTCCACACCGAAGCCCGCGACGCGCCGCGTGTCCTCCGGGGTGTCGACGGTCCAGGTGGAGATCTCCAGGGGCTTGCCGTGCGGTCCGTCGAGCGCGTGGATCGCGGCGACGTAACCGAGGGAGATCGTCGTGTGCGACGAGTTGATCTGGTCGGCGAACTGCGCGTACGCGGGCAGCTCCGCGACCGACGGAGTGCCCAGGAAGCCCGTCTTGATGTCGGGCCGCAGCGCGTGCACCGTACGGATGCTGTCGGCGTCGAAGCTCTGGATCACCAGCTTGCTCCGTACCCGGGCCGGGCCCAGCCAGCCCTCGTTGCTGAGGACCTTGAGGGTCTCCTGTTCGATGCCCGGGTACAGCGCGGGGTTCTTGATCTCAAGGACGAGCTTCTGGTGGTTGTGCGAGACGCGGTTCATGTACTGCTTCAGCGTCGGCACGCGCGCGCCCGTGTAGCGGGGGCTGAACCAGCTGCCCGCGTCCAGGCGCGCGATCTCCGCGGCGGTGAAGTCCTTCACCTTCCACGGGGCCCGGTCGGGGAAGACCTCCTCCACATCGGTCGTACGGGTCAGGCTGTCGTCGTGGATCACGACGAGCTGACCGTCCTTGGTGCGCTGGACGTCGTTCTCGACCCAGCGGAACCCGAGACGGGCCGCCCGGTCAATGGCGGCGAGCGTGTTCTCGGGAGCCTGGGCCGAGGCTCCGCGATGTGCGATGACCAGGGGATGGTCGCTGTTCACGGCGGCCGGAGCGGCGTGAGCGGTGGAGATGGGGAGAACGACGGCGGCTCCCAGGAGCGCGGTGGTCGTGGCGGCGGCAGCGCGCGCGTGCATGCGGACTCCTTGCGTCTGCGATCACGGACCGTTCCAGAGTGACAGCAGTGGGTCAACATCAGGGGGGTGCAGGATGGCCACAAATTGAATGGAGTTGCCCAAGTCCGATCACGCGTGCCGCACAACTGGGGTGAGGCCGTGATTCTTTGCCGGAAAATCGTTCGACCGTTCAGGTGCGAGTCATACTCTCTGCGACAACCCTGGTCGCCACGGCGATCCCGGGGCGGGGGCATTTCACGGAATTCCGGGATGTAACAGGGCGGAAGGGCAACCGCGGATGCAGGGCACGGTCGACGGATTCAGCTACGGACTCGTCACGCCGCTCGTGGCGTACTTGATGGCCTGCCTCGGCGGAGCGCTCGGTCTGCGCTGCACCACGAGGTCGATGCTCGTCACCCGTTCCTGGCGCCCCGGCTGGCTCGCCCTCGGCTCGGCGGCGATCGGCTCCGGCATCTGGACCATGCATTTCGTCGCGATGATGGGGTTCTCCGTCCAGGAGACCCCGATCCACTACGACAGGCTCATGACCTTCGCGAGCCTCGGCGTGGCGATCGTCATGGTCGGCGTCGGGATCTTCATCGTCGGATACCGGGGAGCCTCCGGAACGGCCCTGTTCACCGGGGGCACCATCACCGGTCTGGGCGTCGCTTCGATGCACTACCTGGGTATGGCCGGAATGCGTCTCAACGGCAAGCTGGAGTACAACACCCTCACCGTCGCCGCCTCGGTCGTCATAGCCGTCGCCGCCGCGACCGCGGCCCTGTGGGCGGCGGGACAGGTCCGCGGCTTCCTGTGGAGCGTGGGCGCGAGTCTCGTCATGGGCCTCGCCGTCAGCGGCATGCACTACACGGGGATGGCCGCCCTCAGCGTCCATCTGCACGGTGCCGCCGCCACCCCCTCGGGGGACTCGCCCGCGGCCCTGCTGGCCCCCCTGATGATCGGCCCGCTGGCCTTCCTGCTGCTGGCCGGCGTCGTCGTGATGTTCGACCCGCTGATGGTCATGGGCAAGCCCGACTGGAGCCCCGCCGAGCAGAAACCCGGCATCCCGGCCCACCCGGTCCACCACCACACCGGTCTGCGGCACGTGCCCGGCCCGCGCACCCGCACCCGCCACCACGGAAGCTCCCGCACCCCGCAGAACCGGTGAGCGGACCCCGTTGTCAGTGCGGGGTCGTACGGTTGATTCCATGCGGCCCGTATCGAAGATCGAACGCACGGTGGCGCCTTTCGAGGTCGTCAGTTCCTACCAGCCCAGCGGCGACCAGCCCGCTGCCATCACCGACCTTGAGCGGCGCATCCTCGCAGGGGAGAAGGATGTCGTCCTCCTCGGCGCGACCGGCACCGGCAAGTCCGCGACCACCGCGTGGATGATCGAGAAGCTGCAGCGCCCCACCCTCGTGATGGCGCCGAACAAAACGCTGGCCGCCCAGCTGGCCAACGAGTTCCGCGAGCTCCTGCCGAACAACGCGGTCGAGTACTTCGTCTCGTACTACGACTACTACCAGCCCGAGGCGTACGTCCCCCAGTCGGACACCTACATCGAGAAGGACTCCTCGATCAACGAGGAGGTGGAGCGACTGCGCCACTCCGCCACCAACTCGCTGCTCACCCGCCGCGACGTCGTCGTGGTCGCCTCGGTCTCCTGCATCTACGGCCTGGGCACGCCGCAGGAGTACGTGGACCGCATGGTCAACCTCAAGATCGGCGACGAGATCGACCGCGACGACCTGCTGCGCCGCTTCGTCGACATCCAGTACACGCGCAACGACCTGGCGTTCACCCGCGGCACCTTCCGCGTCCGCGGCGACACCATCGAAATCTTCCCGGTCTACGAGGAGCTGGCCGTCCGCATCGAGATGTTCGGTGACGAGATCGAGGCCCTCTCCACGCTGCACCCGCTCACCGGCGAGATCATCACCGACGACCAGCAGCTGTACATCTTCCCTGCCACCCACTACGTCGCGGGGCCCGAGCGCCTGGAGCGCGCCGCCAACGACATCGAGAAGGAGCTGGGCGAGCGCCTGTCCGAGCTGGAGAAGCAGGGCAAGCTCCTTGAGGCCCAGCGCCTGCGCATGCGCACGACGTACGACCTGGAAATGCTCCGCCAGATCGGCTCCTGCTCCGGTGTCGAGAACTACTCGATGCACTTCGACGGCCGAGAGCCCGGCTCCCCGCCGAACACGCTGCTCGACTACTTCCCGGACGACTTCCTGCTCGTCATCGACGAGTCGCACGTCACGGTGCCCCAGATCGGCGCCATGTACGAGGGCGACGCCTCCCGCAAGCGCACCCTCGTCGACCACGGCTTCCGGCTGCCCTCGGCACTGGACAACCGTCCCCTGAAGTGGGAGGAGTTCCAGAAGCGCATCGGCCAGGCCGTCTATCTGTCGGCGACGCCGGGCAAGTACGAGCTCTCGCGCGGGGACGGCTTCGTCGAGCAGATCATTCGCCCCACCGGCCTCATCGACCCCGAGGTCGTGGTCAAGCCCACCGAGGGCCAGATCGACGACCTGGTGCACGAGATCCGCAAGCGCACCGAGAAGGACGAGCGCGTCCTGGTCACCACGCTCACCAAGAAGATGGCCGAGGACCTCACCGACTACTTCCTCGAAATGGGCATCCAGGTCCGGTACCTGCACAGTGACGTCGACACCCTGCGCCGGGTCGAACTGCTGCGGGAACTGCGCGCCGGCGAGTACGACGTCCTCGTCGGCATCAACCTCCTCAGAGAGGGCCTCGACCTGCCCGAGGTCTCCCTGGTGTCGATCCTCGACGCCGACAAGGAGGGCTTCCTGCGCTCCGGCACCTCGCTGATCCAGACCATCGGCCGCGCGGCGCGCAATGTGTCCGGTCAGGTCCACATGTACGCCGACCGGATCACCCCGGCGATGGAGAAGGCCATCGAGGAGACCAACCGCCGCCGGGAGAAGCAGGTCGCGTACAACACGGAGCGGGGCATCGATCCGCAGCCCCTCCGAAAGAAGATCAACGACATCGTGGCGCAGATCGCCCGCGAGGACGTCGACACGGAGCAGCTGCTCGGCTCGGGCTACCGCAGGCCGTCGGACGGCAAGAGCGCCAAGGCGCCCGTGCCCGCCCTGGGGTCGAAGGCGGACAAGGGAGCCAGGTCCGCCAAGGGCAAGGGCAAGGCAACCGTGCCGACCGACCGTCCCGCGGCGGAGCTGGCGGAGCAGATCGAGGAGATGACGGGGCGGATGCGCACGGCCGCCGCGGACCTGCAGTTCGAGATCGCGGCGCGGCTGCGCGACGAGGTCTCGGAGATGAAGAAGGAGCTGCGGCAGATGAAGGAAGCCGGTATCGCCTGACGCCGGTGCAGCGCGCTGTGTTGCAAGACCGACACAAAGTGTGCACCGGTCTTCGGCGCTGTCAGTGGCCCTGCGTAGGGTTGCTGGTCAACCGCAGGATTCTGCGGCAACAGGGGACAGTCCGAGAGGGGAACAGCGCGTGACGGTCAACATGACCAAGGGTCAGGCCATCAGTCTGCAGAAGAACGACGGGGGCACGCTGACCGCGGTGCGCATGGGGCTCGGCTGGCAGGCAGCCCCGCGACGTGGCCTGTTCGGTTCTCGTACCCGCGAGATCGACCTCGACGCGTCCGCCGTGCTGTTCGCGGACAAGCAGCCCGTCGACGTGGTGTTCTTCCGTCACCTCGTCAGCGACGACGGCTCGGTGCGGCACACCGGTGACAACCTCGTCGGCGGTGTCGGCCAGGGCGGTGACGACGAGGCGATCCTTGTCGACCTCGCGCGCGTCCCGGTCCACATCGACCAGATCGTCTTCACCGTGAACTCGTTCACGGGCCAGACCTTCCAGGAGGTGCAGGACGCGTTCTGCCGTCTGGTCGACGAGACCAACGGCGAGGAGCTGGCCCGGTACACCCTGGCCGGCGGCGGGCAGTACACCGCGCAGATCATGGCGAAGGTCCACCGTGCGGGCGCGGGCTGGCAGATGACCGCCCTCGGTACGCCTGCCAACGGCCGTACGTTCCAGGACCTGATGCCGGCGATCCTGCCGCACCTGTAGACAGCCCGGCGCCCGGCGCACGAGTACATGGGGGGAACGAAGGCGATGACGGCTGAGCTGGTCCGGGGGCAGAACCACCCGCTCTCCCAGGCGCGACTTGAGATCCGGGTGTCGGCCGGCAAGCCGATCGTGGCCGGGGCAACGCTCTGTGACGAGAAGGGCAAAGTGCACGGTGTCGAGTGGGTGGCCCACCCGGGCTCACCCACTCTGCCCGGCATGGAGGTGTCCAAGCAGGCGGCGGCCGACCACCGGCTCGCGTGCGACCTGGACGCCCTGCCGGAGACCGTGCACCGGGTCAGTGTGCTGCTTGCCCTGCCGTCGGGAGTGGGCGGTCCGGTGCGGTTCGGAGCCGTCGCCGCTCCCTTCGTGGCGGTCACCGGACTCGACGGCTCCGAGATCGCCAGCTACACGGTCACGGGGCTCGACGCCGAGTCGGCCGTCGTCGTACTGGAGCTCTACCGCAGGCAGGACGCCTGGAAGGTACGAGCCGTGGGCCAGGGCTACGCGGGCGGCCTCGCGGAGCTCCTCGCCGACCAGGGCCTGTCCCAGGCCCAGCAGCTCGCGGGCAGCATCAACGAAGCGGTCGTCCAGGGCCTCGCGCGCTCGGTGGCCGCACCACCGCCGCGTACGGCCGAGGGCGACCGCTCGCGGCACGCCGCGGCACCCGCGCTGGGACAGGACCAGAGCGGCTCGACATCCCCGGGCGCGCCGGACCAGGTGCCCCCGCAGCACGGACACCCCGGGGGGCAGGGATCCGCGACACCCGGCGCCGGACCCGGCGGGCCGCAGTCCAACTACCCCGCGGCGTCCGCACCGCAGGACCCGTCCGCCGTCACGCAGTCCGGCGGCCCCGGAGCAGGCGGCCCCGTCAACTACAGCCACCCGGGCCGGCAGGCCGCCGCGCCGCCTCCGCCCCCGCCGACCGCGCCCCCTGCCCGGCCGGGCCAGCCCGCTCAGCCCGTGGCGGGCGACGCGACCGGCTGGTCCATGGAGGAGCGCCTGTACAACCAGGTGTGGGGCATGTTCGAGGACCTGGCCCGCACCGCCGCCGCGTACCGCAGCGCGGTCGACTTCGCCGAGTCGCGCATGGAACAGGAGCTCGACAAGGTCCTGTCCGACCCACGCAGCCGGATCGGCGGCCAGGGCGACGCCGCCCGCGAGGCGGCCCGCGCCAAGCACGCCGAGCTGGTCGACCGGGCCAAGCAGGTACTCGACCGCGACCTCGCCCAGCTCACCGCCGAGGCCGAGGTCGTCGAGCCCGCGCTGCCGCCCGCGTTCGCCGGCTGGGACAACCCCGCCTGGCACGGCTACCGGGTGCCGATGGAGATCCCCATGGCTCTGCGCCTGGGCGACCTGCACCTGCCCGAGAGCGCGGACCTGAGCATTCCGATGCTGGTGCGGCTGCCGCTGGAGCGCGGCCTGTGGATCGACAGCGGCAGCACGGGGTCCTTCGACGGTTCGATCGCGGACTCCGACGAACTGCGCCGCCTCGCCATGGACACGGCCGTGGCCCACGCGGCCCGGCTGCTCGCCGTCTACCCGGCGGGCGAATTCTCCGTGCATGTCATCGACGCGGCGGGCTCCGCGACCTCGGCCCTCCTGCCGCTCGTGAGCACCGGCGTGCTCGCCGGCCCGCCCGCTGTCGGCGCCGCGGGGGTGAACGACGTGCTGGCCCGGCTGACACAGCGCGTCGACCTGGTGCAGATGGCGATCCGGGGCGGTGCGGCCGACTCACTGCCGTCCGACCTCGACCCGGCCGAGCAACTGCTGATCGTCAACGACTTCCCGCACGGCTTCGACGACCGTGCCGTGACCCGGCTGCGCTACCTCGCGGACGAGGGCCCGGCCGTCGGTGTGCACCTCATGCTGGTCGCCGACCGGGAGGACGCCGCCGCCTACGGGCCGCTGCTCGACCCGCTGTGGCGGTCGCTGCTGCGGCTCACACCGGTACCCGACGATCACCTCGCCGACCCGTGGGTCGGGCACACGTGGACCTACGACCCCTCCCGTGTTCCGCCGGACAGCCAGGTGCTCCAGCACGTCCTCACCCAGGTCGCGGCCGCCCGCCGCTCCTGGAACCGCTGAGGGCCGCCGTGGCCCGTCCGCTGAGCCCTCCCTCCGCTTCCCCATGAGTTAGTCAAATCCTCTGACCAGGGAACTTGGCCTTTGCTTTACCAATCTCTTTACCTTTCCTTGGTGATTGGGTACTGTTGTGGGTGCGGAGGGGAGTACTCCCTGACTACTGCGGCGCACCCGTCAATACGGATCTGACAGGATCCCGGGGCGTCGGCCCGAATCACACCGGGCGCATCGCGCGCCCCGGACACATCGGGTGGAAGAGACCTCCGGCAGCGACGACGCTGACCCTTGCCGTTACGTACTGCCGGAGGCGCGCAGTGGATGTTTCCATGACCCTTTGGGTCCTGACGATCGTGGGCCTGGCAGCCCTCATCGCGGTCGATTTCTTCATCGGCCGCAAGCCGCACGACGTATCCATGAAGGAAGCCGGCATCTGGACGGTCGTCTGGATCGCCCTGGCCGGCCTGTTCGGACTCGGACTGCTTCTCTTCTCCGGCGGCCAGCCCGCCGGTGAGTTCTTCGCCGGCTTCATCACCGAGAAGTCCTTGAGTGTCGACAACCTCTTCGTCTTCGTCCTGATCATGGCGAAGTTCTCGGTGCCCACGCAGTACCAGCAGCGTGTACTGCTGGTCGGTGTGCTGATAGCCCTCGTCCTGCGCGCGATCTTCATCGCCGCGGGAGCCGCGATCCTCGCGAGCTTCGCATGGGTCTTCTACATCTTCGGCGCGTTCCTCATCTACACCGCGTGGAAGCTGATCCAAGAAGCCCGCGCGGACGACGAGGACGAGGAGTTCGAGGAGAACCGGCTGCTCAAGGCCGTCGAGCGCCGCTTCGGTGTCGCCGACCGCTACCACGGCACCAAGCTGTGGATCCAGCAGAACGGCAAGCGGGTCATGACCCCGATGCTGGTCGTCATGCTCGCGATAGGCACCACCGACGTCCTCTTCGCGCTCGACTCGATCCCTGCGATCTTCGGCCTGACGCAGGACCCGTACATCGTCTTTACGGCCAACGCGTTCGCGCTGATGGGGCTGCGGCAGCTGTACTTCCTGATCGGCGGACTCCTCAGGAAGCTGGTCCACCTCAGCTACGGCCTGTCGGTCATCCTCGGATTCATCGGCGTCAAGCTCGTGCTGCACGCGCTGCACGAGTCCGGCGTCCATGTACCGGAGATATCCATCCCGGTCTCCCTCGGCGTCATCTGCGCCGTCCTGGTGGTCACCACGGTCACCAGCCTCATGGCCTCCAGGAAGCAGGCGGCCGAAGAGACGCGGGAGACCGGAGGAGTCCAGAAGGCCGAAGGGTCCGAAGGCTCCGAGAAGGACAGCATCGACGTCTGACCGCGTCGGACGCGGGAGCCCAGCGTCACCGGGAGTCCACGTCCCCGGGGGCGGTGGTCGGCGCTCCGCCGACCACCGCCCCCGGTGCTTGCCCCGTGCGCTGAACGCTCCACGGCTCGGGGACGCCCCGCCGGAGTGCGAGGCACGAGCGGGCCTGCGACGATCGCTGCATGATCGTTCGGCTTCGGTCACTCATGACGCAGTGGACGGCCGTCGTGCCCGTGATCGCGATCGTCCTGCTGGCCCTCACCTGGGGCCGTGATCTGCCCGGCGTGGTCGTCGCCCTGGTGACGCTGGTGCTGGCCGGCGCGGTGCTGGCCGCGGTCCACCACGCCGAGGTGGTCGCGCACCGGGTCGGCGAGCCCTTCGGTTCGCTGGTCCTCGCCGTCGCCGTCACGGTCATCGAGGTGGCGCTGATCGTCACCCTCATGGCGGACGGCGGGGACAAAAGCTCCACGCTGGCCCGCGACACCGTCTTCGCGGCCGTGATGATCACCTGCAACGGCATCGTCGGCCTCAGCCTGCTCGTCGCCTCCCTGCGGCACGGCCTGGCCGTCTTCAACGCGGAGGGCGCCGGCGCCGCCCTCGCGACCGTGGCGACACTGGCGACGCTCAGCCTGGTGCTGCCGACCTTCACCACCAGCAAGCCGGGGCCGGAGTTCTCCACGGCGCAGCTCACCTTCGCCGCCCTTGCCTCGCTCGTCCTGTACGGCATGTTCGTGACCACGCAGACAGTGCGGCACCGCGACTACTTCCTGCCGATCACCCGACAGGGCGAGGTGATCGACGAGGACGACCACGCCGACATCCCCTCCTCCAGGACCACGTTGATCACCCTGGGACTCCTCGGCCTGGCCCTGGTCGGAGTGGTCGGTCTCGCCAAGGGCGTCTCGCCCACCATCGAGTCCGGCGTGCAGGCGGCCGGGATGCCGCACTCCGTGGTCGGCGTGGTCATCGCTCTGCTCGTCCTGCTCCCCGAGACGATCGCCGCACTGCGCTCCGCCCGCCGTGACCGCGTACAGACCAGCCTGAACCTTGCCCTCGGCTCGGCGATGGCGAGCATCGGCCTGACCATCCCGGCCGTGGCCGTCGCGTCCATCTGGCTCTCCGGGCCACTCGTCCTCGGCCTGGGCGCCACCCACATGGTGCTGCTCGCCCTGACCGTCGTGGTCGCTTCCCTCACGGTGGTCCCCGGCCGGGCGACCCCGCTTCAGGGCGGGGTCCACCTGGTGCTGTTCGCGGCGTATCTGGAGCTTGCGATCAATCCGTAGCTGTCCAGCTCAGCCCGTGACCGGTTCCGCCGTCACCGCCTTCACGGGCCGTGTCTCCGGGAGCAGCGCGAAGCATCCGGGGCTGAGCAGCGCGATGCCCGTCAGATAGGCGGCCACGCCCCAGGGCACCCGCCCGCTCTGGTCGGCGATCGCCGTCGCCACGATCGGGGTGAGCGCGCCTCCGAGCACCCCGCCCAGGTTGTAGCCCACCGCCGCGCCCGTGCAGCGCACCCGCGGTTCGTACAGCTCCGGCAGATACGCGGCGATCACGGCGAACATCGTCACGAAGGCGATCAGCGCCACCAGAAAGCCGAGGAACATCAGCAGCGGTTCGCCCGTCGACAGCAGTGCGATCATCGGGAACATCCACACCGCGGCGCCCGCGCAGCCGGCCAGGCACAGGGGCCGCCGTCCGTAACGGTCGCTCAGGACAGCCACCAGCGGAGTGAGCGCGCCCTTCACCACGACGGCCGCCATGATGCAGGCCAGCATGACGGTACGGCTCACCCCGAGCCGCTCGGTCGCGTAGGCGAGGGACCAGGTCGTCACCGCGTAGAACAGCGCGTACCCGACCGCGAGCGCCCCCGCCGTCAGCAGCACGAGTCGCCAGTGGCCGCGGACCACTTCGACGAGCGGTACGCGCGCGTGCTCCCGCAGTTCGAGGAACCGCGGGCTCTCGGCGAGCGAGGAGCGCAGCCACAGCCCGGCCGCGGCGAGCACGCCCGCCGCCCAGAACGGCACCCGCCAGCCCCAGGCCGCGAACTGCGCCTCCGAGAGCGTCGCCGACAGCGCCAGCATCACGCCGTTGGCGAGGACGAAGCCCAGCGCCGGACCGATCTGGGGGAAGCTCGACCACAGTCCGCGACGGTCGGCGGGCGCGTGCTCCGCGGTCAGCAGCACCGCCCCGCCCCACTCCCCGCCGAGCCCGAGCCCTTGCAGGAAACGCAGCACGAGGAGCAGCGCGGGAGCGGCCGTACCGATGGAGTCGTACGTCGGTACGCAGCCGACCGCGACGGTCGCGGCGCCGGTCAGCAACAGGGAGGCGACGAGCACGGGCCGCCGTCCGTGCCGGTCCCCGATGTGGCCGAACAGGACCGAGCCCAGGGGCCGCGCCACGAACCCGACCCCGAAGGTCGCGAAGGCGGCCAGCGTCCCCGCCACCGGCGAGAACGTGGGGAAGAACAGGGGACCGAGGACGAGCGCGGCCGCCGTCCCGTAGACGAAGAAGTCGTAGAACTCGATGGCCGTCCCGGCGAGCGCGGCGGCCGCGAGCCGCAACATGGAAGGGGGACCGGAAGGGGGATTTACTGTGCGTACACGATGCATGCCGCGTCAACTACCCACGGTCACCAGGGGTTACGGGGGCGCGCGGGGGCCCAGGGGCTTCAGTGCATCACCGTGATGCGCCGGGCAGAGCGGTGGGCAGGGCACAGGCCGTCCCGGTGTCCGCGCACCGTGATAAACCGGGTCAGCGGTCCTGAACGGACCGGCCCACCCGATCGGACCGGAGGAACCGTGCCCCGCACCCTCGCCAGCGCCCCCATCATGATTCTCAACGGCCCCAACCTGAATCTCCTCGGCCAGCGGCAGCCGGAGATCTACGGTTCGGACACCCTCGCCGACATCGAGGCGTTGTGCGCCAAGGCGGCGGCCGCGCACGGCGGCACGGTCGACTTCCGGCAGTCCAACCACGAGGGGGAGCTGGTCGACTGGATCCACGAGGCACGCCTCGGCCACTCGGGGATCGTGATCAACCCGGGCGCCTACTCGCACACCTCCGTCGCGATCCTGGACGCGCTCAACACCTGTGACGGCCTGCCCGTGTTGGAGGTCCACATCTCCAACATCCACAAGCGCGAGGAGTTCCGGCACCACTCGTACGTCTCGCTTCGTGCCGACGGGGTCATCGCGGGCTGCGGTGTGCAGGGGTACGTGTTCGGGGTGGAGCGGGTCGCGGCGCTGGCGGGGACGGGGCGGGCGCAGGCCTGACGACCACGGGTGAGAGGCCGGGTGAGTCGCCACGCGAGAGCCGCCACGGGTGAGCGGTCACACGTGAGCGATCACCGGTCACCGATCACCGGCGGTCAGGCGGTCGGGCGGTCGGGCGGTCGATGTCAGTGGCGGGTGCCACCATCGACACATGACCTCGCGCATGACCTGTCCGATGACCTCTCAGAGCCGTCCCGCCTCCACGATCCGTCGCAGAAAGCGTCGCGTGCGCTCCTCCCGCGGCTCGCCGAAGATCTCCTCGGCCGTGCCGCGCTCCAGCACGACCCCGCCGTCGAGGAAGCAGACCTGGTCCGCGACATCGCGGGCGAAGCCCATCTCGTGCGTGGCCAGCACCATGGTCATGCCGTCGTCCTTCAAGTCCCGGACGACGCCCAGGACTTCGCCCACGAGCTCCGGATCGAGGGCGGCGGTGACCTCGTCGAGGAGCAGCAGGCGGGGGCGTACGGCCAGGGCGCGGACGATAGCGGCCCGTTGCTGCTGGCCGCCGCTCAGCCGGTCGGGATACTCGTCGGCCTTGGCGCCGAGCCCGAGCCGGTCGAGCAGCTCGCGGGCGCGTGCCTGTGCCTCCCCGCGGTCCATGCCGTGCACGCGGCGCGGGGCGAGCGTGATGTTCTCCATGACGGTCATGTGCGGGAACAGGTTGTACGCCTGGAAGACCACGCCGATGCGGCGGCGCACCGCGTCCTGGTCGGTCCGCGGGTCGGTGATCTCCTCGTCGTCCAGCCAGATGGCGCCGTCGTCGATCTCCTCCAACAGGTTCGCGCAGCGCAGCAGGGTGGACTTGCCGGACCCCGAGGCCCCGATCAGCGCCGTCACCGTGTGCGGAGCGACCTCCAGGTCGACGTCGCGCAGCACGACCGAACTGCCGAAGGTCTTGCGGACGGCCTCCATACGCAGCACGGGGGCGGCGGAGTCCGTGGTCGCCCGGCTCATATGGTTCCTCCCTGTGCCTGTCGGCGGTCCATCCGCGCCGTGACCCAGTCCGTGAATCGGGTCATGGGAATGGTCAGTGCGACGAAGACCAGTCCCGCGACGATGTACGGCGTGTAGTTGAGGCTGCGGCCCACGATGATGTCCGCGGCACGTACGGCGTCGACCGCGCCGCCGATCGAGACGAGTCCGGTGTCCTTCTGCAGCGACACCAGGTCGTTGAGCAGCGGCGGCACCTGGCGGCGTACGGCCTGGGGCAGGACCACGTACCGCAGTGCCTGACGGTTGCTCAGCCCGAGCGAGCGCGCCGCGGCCCGCTGCGAGGGATGCACCGACTCGATGCCGGCGCGGAACACCTCGGCGACGTACGCCGAGTACGTCAGCGTGAGCGCCGTGCCGCCCAGCAGCACCGGATCGACCGTGATGCCCTGCAGCCGCAGCGCCGGAACGCCCAGAACCACGATCATCAGGTTGATGATCAGCGGCAGGCCGCGGAAGAAGTCGGTGTACGCGGCGGCCAGCGCCCGAAGGGGGAAGAAGACCGGACCGCGCAGGGTGCGGGCGACGGCGATCAGCATGCCGAGTACGAGGACCGCCGCGCCGCACACGAGCAGCAGCCGGACGTTCAGCCACAGACCTTCCAGAACCTTGGGGAACGCCTCGCGCGCGTACCGCGCGTTGAAGAACGTCTCCTTGGCACGCGGCCAGCCGGGTGCGTTGACGACGACGAGGTAGAGGAGGACACCGGTCACCAGAGTGGAGAGCGCGGCGATCGTGGTCGCGCGGCGGGCACGCGAGCGCTTGTGGCGCTCACGCTCGATCCGCCGCCGCGACGGGACATACGGATCGTGTGCGTCGCCCTCGGCAGGCCCTTTGCCGGGTCCCTCGCCCGACTCCGCCTTCACGACGGTCACTTGAGTACCGGCGCGTCGACGGCGTCGGACAGCCACTGCTTCTCGATGGCGGCGAGGGAGCCGTCTTCGCGCAGGGCGTCCACGGCGTCCGTCACGCACGAGGTGAGCGCGCTGCCCTTGTCCAGCACGAGCCCGAACTGCTCCGGTGCGCCGCCCTGGTTCTCGAACTGCCCGACGATCCTCGCGTCCGTGACCTCGGCCGCGGTGATGTAGAACGCGGTCGGCAGGTCGACCACGATGGCGTCCACCTGACCGTTCTTGAGCGCGGACTTGGCCTGGTCGTTCTTCGCGTACGCGGCCGGTGCCCGGGTCGGCTTCACCACGTCGTCGATGTAGTCGAGGCTGGTCGTGCCGACCTGCGCGCCCAGCTTGACGCCCCTGAGGTCGGCGATGCTCTTCGCCCGGGCGGCCTTGGAGTCCTTCAGCGCGATGACGGCCTGGCGCACGTCGTAGTAGCCGGACGAGAAGTCGACGGCCCTCTTGCGTTCGTCGCTGATCGACACCTGGTTGATGTCGAGGTCGAAGGTCTTCTCGCCGGGCGCGAAGGCCTTGTTGAAGGGCACGGTCTGCCAGACGACGTCACCCTTGTCGTACCCGAGCTGCTTCGCCACGGCGTACGCGACGGCCGACTCGAAGCCCTTGCCGTTGGCCGGCTTGCCGTCCGTGAACCACGGCTCGTACGCGGGCTCGTCCGTCGCGACGGTCAGCTTGCCGGAGGTCTCGGTGTCCAGCTTGCCCTTGGCGCACGACGCGCCGGAGGGCTTGTCGGCGGCCTTGTCCTCGGGGTCCTCGGGCTGCGGGGCACAGCCGACGGCGACGGCGAGCAGAGCGACGGTGGCGGCGGACAGAGCCCCGCGCAGGGTGACTTGGGCAGGATGCATGGCGGGAGAGTGGCAGTGCGCGGGCCCGGCTGTCGAGGTCACAGCGACAACTGTCCGCATAGTGGGAACGGGTGTTGCAATGCTGTGAACTGGTGTGACATCAGCGGCGATTCACGTGTCCACCGGGCCGAACCCCGGGGCGGTGGCCGCCGGACGTCGGCCACCGCTGCCGAGCGGGGCCGCCGGCCGAGGGCGGGGATCGAATGGCCGGCGGCCCGTCCGCGCAGGAGCCGTCATCCTGTGCGGGACTGCTACCAGTGGACAGCGTGCCCCCGGGCGCGGGGAGCGCGCGCGGGGCACCGGCGTGAGCGCTCGGTTCACACGGGGCGCGCGCCGACGCGCGCGCTCCCCGGCATCGCATGCCGCAGCGGACGTCCCACAGACGTCCGCCCGCCTCCCGGCGGGCAGCCGACAGCGGACCGTTCACCGTCCCGCTCGCGGCACAGGCGGATGCACCAGCCCCGTGCGCTTCACCAGCCCCGTGCGCGCCACTCCGGCAGATGGGGCCGCTCCGAGCCCAGTGTCGTGTCGTTGCCGTGTCCCGGGTAGACCCAGGTCTCGTCGGGCAGGGTGCCGAAGATCTTCGTCTCGACATCGTGGATCAGACTGGCGAAGGCTTTCGGGTCCTTACGTGTGTTGCCCACACCACCCGGGAACAGACAGTCACCCGTGAACACATGAGGGTGCCCGTGCGGGTCGTCGTAGACCAGCGCGATCGAGCCGGGTGTGTGGCCCACCAGATGGCGCGCGGTCAGCTCCACGTGTCCCACCCGGATCGTGTCGCCGTCCCCGACCGGGACGTCCGTCGGGACGGGGATGCCGTCGACGTCGTCCCGTCCGGCGTACGTACGCGCGCCCGTGGTCGCCACCACCTCCGCGAGCGCCTGCCAGTGGTCGCCGTGCCGATGGGTGGTCACCACGGACGTGATCCCGTCGTCGCCGATCAGCGTGAGCAGCGTCCCGGCGTCGTCGGCCGCGTCGATCAGCAGCTGCTCGTCCGTGGCCCGGCAGCGCAGCACGTAGGCGTTGTTGTCCATCGGGCCGACCGCGACCTTGGAGATCATCAGGTCCCGCAGCTCGTGCACATCCGCAGGGCCGCCGACCTTCACCGCTCCGCTGTACGTCATACCGCTCAGCCTATAGCGGGGGCGGTACGGGAAGGGGTCCGCCCGCGACGAGCAGCTCGGCACCCTTCCGGCGCCCGGTGAGCCAGCCGAGCAGGACGGGGGCGGGACCTGTCACGGTGACCTCGGGCCCGCCTCCGGAGGCGCGTCCCGTGCTCCACGCGTGCGTGCCGTCCGTGACGCGGGTGGACGGGAGCTCGGGGTGCCCGGCGAAGCGGTCCGCGAGGAAGGCGACCTCCCGTTCCACGAACTCCGCGGGCAGGTCCTCCAGCTCGTACCCGAGCCCCAGGTCCACCCGGTGCAGCTCGACCTCGATCCACCGCCGGAACGGCAGCCGGGCCACCGAGTCGGTGACCCCGTTGCGCAGCTCCACGGTGCGGGACCAGTCGGCGAGTGCCGCCCCGCTCTCCTGGAAGCGGGCCGCGCTGTCGCGCAGGTCGGTGAGCTGTGTCTCCAGGGGCCTGGGGGCGTCCCGCTCGATGTCGGCGTCCCGGGCGCCCTCGGAGGCGTACATCGGCCGCCCCTCCAGGACGTTCACGAGGGCGTCCGCGTTGCGGGAGAGATGAGCCAGGACATGGCCACGGCTCCAGCCGGGCAGCCGTGACGGTTGGGTCACAGAAGCGTTGTCCAGCCCGGCGACTGCGCTGAGCAGCCGATCGGTCGCGTCACGTACAGACGCCAGGTCGCGCACATGATCATTCATGCGTCCGACGATAGCCCCGCCACACGTTCGGGTGAAGGTGGTGGACAGCCTCCGCAAATCGAATGCGCGTGCTATATGGTCATGGGCGGCGCCTGGCATTCTTGGAAGCCCGGGATTGTTCTCATCGAGACGAACCGAACCGGCGTTGTCAGTGGCTCCCCCTAGTCTGAGAAAGACGTGGGGCCTCGCCCCTGTCACTTCTCTCAAGAAAGGTGCGGACCGGCGTGGCCGACCGTCTCATCGTCCGTGGAGCGCGCGAGCACAACCTGAAGAATGTCTCGCTCGACCTCCCGCGCGACTCGCTCATCGTCTTCACGGGCCTGTCGGGGTCGGGCAAGTCCTCGCTGGCCTTCGACACGATCTTCGCCGAGGGACAGCGGCGCTACGTGGAATCGCTGTCCTCGTACGCCCGGCAGTTCCTCGGCCAGATGGACAAGCCGGACGTCGACTTCATCGAGGGCCTCTCCCCTGCGGTCTCCATCGACCAGAAGTCGACCTCGCGCAACCCGCGCTCGACGGTCGGCACCATCACCGAGGTCTACGACTACCTGCGTCTGCTCTTCGCGCGCATCGGCAAGCCGCACTGCCCCGAGTGCGGCCGTCCCATCTCGCGCCAGTCGCCGCAGGCCATCGTCGACAAGGTCCTGGAGCTCCCGCAGGGCAGCCGCTTCCAGGTGCTCTCGCCGCTGGTGCGTGAGCGCAAGGGAGAGTTCGTCGACCTCTTCGCCGACCTCCAGACCAAGGGGTACAGCAGGGCCCGGGTCGACGGCGAGACGATCCAGCTCACCGAGCCGCCCACGCTGAAGAAGCAGGAGAAGCACACCATCGAGGTGGTCGTCGACCGCCTCACGGTCAAGGACGGCGCCAAGCGCCGCCTGACCGACTCCGTGGAGACCGCGCTCGGCCTCTCCGGAGGCATGGTCGTGCTCGATTTCGTCGACCTCCCGGCCGATGACCCCGAGCGCGAGCGTATGTACTCCGAGCACCTGTACTGCGCGTACGACGACCTGTCCTTCGAGGAGATGGAGCCCCGCTCCTTCTCCTTCAACTCGCCCTTCGGCGCCTGCCCGGAGTGCTCCGGCATCGGCACGCGCATGGAGGTCGATGCCGAGCTGATCGTCCCGGACGAGGACAAGTCCCTCGACGAGGGCGCCATCCACCCCTGGTCGCACGGGCACACCAAGGACTACTTCGCGCGCCTGATCGGAGCCCTCGCGGACGCGTTGGGATTCCGGACCGACATCCCCTTCGCCGGTCTCCCGCAGCGCGCCAAGAAGGCCCTCCTGTACGGGCACAAGACGCAGATCGAGGTCCGCTACCGGAACCGGTACGGCAGAGAGCGTGTGTACACCACGCCCTTCGAAGGCGCCGTCCCCTTCGTGAAGCGCCGGCACGGCGAGGCCGAGAGCGACGCGAGCCGCGAGCGCTTCGAGGGCTACATGCGCGAGGTGCCCTGTCCCACCTGTGAGGGCACGCGCCTCAAGCCGGTCGTCCTCGCGGTCACGGTCATGGAGAAGTCCATCGCCGAGGTCGCCGCCATGTCCATCAGCGACTGCGCGGAGTTCCTGGGCGAGCTCAAGCTCGACGCCCGCGACAAGAAGATCGCCGAGCGCGTCCTGAAGGAGGTCAACGAACGGCTGCGGTTCCTGGTCGACGTCGGCCTCGACTACCTGTCGCTGAACCGCGCGGCGGGCACCCTCTCCGGCGGCGAGGCCCAGCGCATCCGGCTGGCCACCCAGATCGGCTCCGGCCTCGTAGGCGTCCTGTACGTCCTGGACGAGCCCTCCATCGGTCTGCACCAGCGGGACAACCACCGCCTCATCGAGACCCTCGTCCGGCTGCGCGACATGGGCAACACGCTCATCGTCGTCGAGCACGACGAGGACACCATCAAGGTCGCCGACTGGATCGTCGACATCGGTCCCGGCGCGGGCGAGCACGGCGGCCACGTCGTGCACAGTGGCTCCCTGAAGGAGCTCCTCGCCAACGAGGAGTCGCAGACCGGTCAGTACCTGTCCGGCAAGAAGGCCATCCCGCTGCCCGACATCCGGCGCCCGCGCGACCCTTCCCGGCAGCTCACGGTGCACGGAGCCCGTGAGAACAACCTCCAAGACATCGACGTGTCGTTCCCGCTGGGCGTCCTCACGGCCGTCACGGGAGTCTCGGGCTCCGGCAAGTCCACGCTGGTCAACGACATCCTGTACACGCACCTGGCCCGCGAGTTGAACGGCGCCAGGAGCGTTCCCGGCCGTCACACGCGCGTGGACGGCGACGACCTCGTCGACAAGGTCGTGCACGTCGACCAGTCGCCCATCGGCCGCACCCCCCGGTCGAACCCGGCGACGTACACAGGCGTCTTCGACCACGTCCGCAAGCTGTTCGCCGAGACCACCGAGGCGAAGGTGCGCGGCTACCTGCCCGGCCGCTTCTCCTTCAACGTCAAGGGCGGCCGCTGCGAGAACTGCTCGGGCGACGGCACGATCAAGATCGAGATGAACTTCCTCCCGGACGTGTACGTCCCGTGCGAGGTCTGCCACGGTGCCCGCTACAACCGGGAGACCCTGGACGTCCACTACAAGGGCAAGTCCATCGCCGACGTCCTGAACATGCCGATCGAGGAAGCCATGAACTTCTTCGACGCGGTCCCGCGGATCTCCCGTCACCTCACGACGCTGAACGACGTCGGCCTCGGCTATGTCAGGCTCGGCCAGTCCGCGACGACCCTGTCCGGCGGTGAGGCCCAGCGCGTGAAGCTCGCCAGCGAGCTCCAGAAGCGGTCCACCGGAAGCACGGTGTACGTCCTGGACGAGCCGACCACCGGCCTGCACTTCGAGGACATCAGCAAGCTGCTCGTCGTCCTGTCCGGTCTGGTCGAGAAGGGCAACACGGTCATCGTCATCGAGCACAACCTCGATGTCATCAAGACCGCGGACTGGGTCGTCGACATGGGTCCCGAGGGCGGCGGCGGCGGTGGCCTCGTCATCGCCGAGGGCACGCCCGAGGAGGTCGCCGGGGTGCCGGCCAGCCACACGGGCAAGTTCCTGCGGGAGGTCCTGGGCGCCGAGCGCGTCAGCGACGCCCCGCAGGCGAAGCCCGCGCGCAAGGCCGCCGCCAGGACGGCCGTGGCGGCCAGGTCGACGACGAGGAAGACGGCGACGGCCAGGACCACGACGGCGAAGTCCGCGGCGGCCAAGACCACCGCGGCCAAGGGCGCCAACGGCACGGCAGCCGAGAAGGCGACCGCGGTCACGAAGAAGGCGGCCCCGGCCAAGAAGACGACCCGGGCCCGCAAGGCCTGAACCGGCTCCAGGGCCGTGTGGTCCTGTACGTCGTCACCGTCACGCGCCGCGCCCCACGGGATCCCCCGTGGGGCGCGGCGCGTTGTGGAACCCTGCCGGGGGTTCCACCCAGGGGTGCCGGGTCAGGCCGTCTTGTGTCTGCGGGCCGTCGTGGCCGATCGCGCAGTTCCCCGCGCCCCTTCGGGGCGCCACCCTGTTGAGATCGAGGTCGCTCAGAGGGCGCCCAGCTCATGGGCGTACGGCGGTTCCGCGCCGGCTCGGGAGCAGGTGATCGCCGCGGCCCGTGCGGCGAACCGCAGCAACTCGCCCCAGCCGTCGGCCCCCAGCCCTGTCACCGCGGCGCCGGACAACGCGTCGCGGGAGGCGAGGCCGTGCAGCAGCGCCGCGTTCACCGTGTCGCCCGCGCCGATCGTGTCCACCACGTCGACCGGTTCGCCCGGCATGGAGTACTCACCGCCGTCACGGGTGAAGGCGGTCAGTCCGTCACCGCCCCGCGTGATCACGACGGCCGAGGGACCCGAGGCCAGCCACTCGCGCGGTGTGCCGCCCAGCCAGCGGGCGTCGTCCTCGGACAGCTTGAGCAGCGACACCGACGGCAACCAGCTCTTGAAGCGGGCCCGGTAGGCGTCGGGATCGGAGATGAGCCCCGCGCGAATGTTCGGATCGAGCGTGGTGAACACGCCCTGCGCGGACGCGCTCCGCATCAGTTCCTCGTACGCGCTCGCCCCCGGCTCCAGGACCAGCGAACAGGTACCGAAGGACACCGCCCGCGTCCCGTCCGGGAGTCGGGCGGGCGCCGAGAACAACCGGTCCGCGGTGCCCTCGACGTAGAAGGAGTAACCGGCGGAACCGTCCGAGGCGATGGACGCGACGGCGAGGGTCGTGGGCTCGGCGCCCCGCTGCACGGACGACACGTCGACGCCGGCCTCGCGCAGCCCGCCGACCAGGGCCTCGCCGAAGGCGTCGGCAGATACCCGGGAGCAGAAGGCCGTGGGGGAGCCGAGCCGGCCCAGCGACACGGCGGTGTTGTACGGGCCGCCGCCGCGGCGCGGGGTGAGCCCGGCGAGCGCGCCCGACTCGCTGGGCACCAGGTCTATCAGGGCCTCACCTGCGACGACGATCACGAGTCGGTTCCTTTCCCGGGGCAGCCGCACGAGGTGCGGTGGACGAAGGCGGAGGGCAGCCGGACCGTACGGGCCGCGCGGCCGGGGGAGTCCAGCCGTTCAAGCAGCAGCCGCACGGCCTGCGCCCCGATCTCCTTGCTGGGCTGGGAGATCGCGGTGAGCCGGGGCGAGAAGAGGTCCGCCCAGGAGAAGTCGTCGAAGCAGCACAGGGCCAGATCGGCGGGCACGGTCAGACCCCGCGCGCGTACGGCCCGCAGGGCGCCGATGGTCATCGCGTTGTTGGCGGTGACGAGCGCTGTCGGCGGTGCCGGGAGGGACAGCAGGGCGTCCGTCGCCCGCTCGGCGCCCGTCGCCTCGGAGTTGCCGGGGACCACGAGCCGCTCGTCGTACGCCAGTCCCGCGTACGCCAGGCCGTGCCGGTAGCCGGTGATCCGCTCGCTCGTCGTGCTGAGCCCCGAAAGGCCCGCGACCAGGCCGATCCTCCGGTGGCCCAGTTCGGCGAGGTGGGTGACCAGGCGGGTGACGGGCTCGGCGTTCTCCGCACACACCTGGTCGAACGCGAAACCGGGCACCGGGCCCTGGTCGACCCCGTCGACCAGCCGGTCCAGGAACACCGTCGGTACGCCGTGCCGCCCGAGGTAGCCGATCAGCTCCCGCGGCTCCGAGGAGGGCGCGACGATCATGCCGTCCACGCGTCGTTCGTGCAGCAGCCGGACCACCTTGCGTTCATGCTCCGGGTCGTCGTGCGGGTCCGCGATCAACAGGCTGTATCCGTGTTCCAGGGCGCCCGCCTCCACGCCCTGGAGGATCTCGGTGAAGTAGGGGTTGCTGATCGCCGACACCGCGAGCCCGATGGACCGTGTGCGGGCGGTGACCAGGGATCTGGCCAGGCTGTTCGTGGTGTACCCGAGTGTGTCGATGGCGTCGAGCACGGCCTGGCGGGTGTGCGGCAGCACCGGGCGCGTGTCGTTGAGGACGTGCGACACCGTCGCGACGGATACGCCCGCGTGCCGGGCCACGTCGGCCATCGTCGCCATGCTGCCCTCCCCGGAACGGTCTGCCCGCCCGCGAAAGTACCCCATGCGGCGAGGGACGTAAACGCTTACGTAAGCGTTTACGTCGAGGGAGGGGAGCTCAGCGGGGGCTCAGTGAAGGCCCATCACCCTCAGCCCCATCACTCCCAGTCCCATCACTCCCAGTCCCACCCGATTCCGACGATCCCCGAGCGCACCCGCTGCTCCACCATGTGGACCGACCGGTGGCGCCCGCTCAGCGTCAGTTCCTGCCGGCCGCTGCGGGGCGCCGCCGCCGAGTGCTGGGTGAACCGGTGACAGCGCACGGGCAGCGCCTCCTCGGCGAACCGCACCTCCAGGGCGTACTGCCCGCCGGAGAAGCCGAACCCGCGGACGTACTCGCTGGACGCGCCGGCCGTGCCGTCCTCGACGCCGTAGCGGAACAGGAAGGTGTCGCCCGACCGCAGCCGGGTGTCGAAGAGCAGCTCCGCCACGAGCACGCCGGTCTCGTGGTGCCACAGCACGCGTCCGGCACGGCAGTTCTCCAGGGCGTGCACGGCCATGCGCTCCGGGGTGCAGCCGGGGTCGCCGTGGTGGACGGCCACATAGCGGTCGACCCCGTCCTTGTGGGCCCGCACGATGTGCTGGGAGTCGCGCCCCAGCAGCTCGCGGCGGGCGCCGATCCGTACCCGTTCGTGATGGCCGAGGGCGAGCAGCCCGCCGTCGAGCGGTGAGTCGAGCTCGGCCAGCAGCTTCTCCAGGGCGCCGGAGGCCTCGACCAGCGAGCGGTAGGAGCGGGCCGCGGGCCGTTCCGCGCCGGTGAGCTCGTCCGCCGTCGTGAGCAGCCTGATCAGTGACTCGTCCGGCAGCTGGAGTATCTCCTCCAGGGCGCGCACGGCTCGCAGCGACTCGGCGCGCTGGGGGCGCCGGGCGCCCTGCTGCCAGTAACTCAGGCTCGTCACGCCGACCTTGACCCCGTAGCGCGTCAGATGGTGCTGTACGCGCTGCAGCGGCAGTCCGCGGGCGGTGATCGCGGCGCGCAGCGCGACATGGAAGGGGCCGCCCCGCAGGGCCGTCTCCAGTTCCGCCGTGGCGACGTCCGCGTGCTGTGTGCCGTGCCGCATGCAGGGCCCTTTCTGTGAATGCTCACAACGGCTGGTCGGGCCGTTCGCGCTGTTCGTAGGGGCCGCCCGGTCGGCGTACGGGAAAGGTTCACCTGCGTACGCCGTGGTGCCCGGCCCAAGTAATCCCGCATTGAAGCCTGTTGACCAGGCCCGGACAACACTTGATGCGTAACTTCGCTGAAGCCCGACGCACCGAGGGCGCCCCGGGGCGTCCGGGACGTCCCGGACGCGCCGCTTCACCCCTCACCACGCGCAATCGGGCGGGGGCGGCACGTACATCGTGAGGCTGCCGCGGTGTCTTCACGCGGCATCCGGTACGCGGTACGCGGCAGGTGGGGCCGACAGCCGGTGAGAGCTGCGGGACCAGGGAAGGCGGACAGGGGGCGGCCCGGAGCGCAGGCGGTGGGCGCCCGACGAGGGAGCGTCCTGGACGGGTCTTCACCCGTACGTGCCACGCCTGTGCTCCGGGCCGCCGTCACGCCTCACGAACGGTGCGGCAGCCGTCCGGCTCAGGTGCGGCCGTCGCCGCCCTGCCGGGCCGGCCGCAGGCGCTTGGCGCGCACGATGTCGGGGTCGCGGGGATCGAGGCCGGACAGCAGGCCGTCGCCGTACCGCTCCTCGTCCTGGTACGGGCGGACCCGGACCGACCGCCGTGTCTTCTCGATCCGTGTCTGTCGCATCTTCCGCAGCCCTTCGGTCATCGATCCGACGCCTGTGTCCGAGGCGGCGGGTCCACCTGCATCTGCACTGGTACGAGCATTGCCCCGAATTGTCTTCGGGTCGTCACGGCCAGCACCCGAAACGGGTTCCGGTCCACCACAATTGCCCACCTCCTGGCAGCTGTAACCTTCAACGTCCGGTCGGCTGCAAGACGTGGGCCGGGAAGTGGGCCGGGACGGCACGCCCCGGACGCGTGCGGCAGCGGCCGGCCGAGTGGCCGGTGAGCGCCGCGGTTCGCGGTCGGCCCGGGGACTGGCGGGCCGTCGCGCTGTCATACCCCGCCAGTAGGGTGGGAGACATGGCCGACCCCTCCAGCTACCGCCCCAAGCCGGGACAGATCCCCGACTCCCCAGGGGTCTACAGATTCCGCGACGAGCACCGCCGGGTGATCTACGTCGGGAAGGCGAAGAGCCTGCGCCAGCGCCTGGCCAGCTACTTCCAGGACCTCTCCGGCCTCCACCCGCGTACGCGCACGATGGTCACCACGGCCGCCTCGGTGGAGTGGACAGTGGTGTCCACGGAGGTCGAGGCGCTCCAGCTGGAGTACTCCTGGATCAAGGAGTACGACCCCCGGTTCAACGTCAAGTACCGCGACGACAAGAGCTACCCGTACCTCGCGGTCACCATGAACGAGCAGTTTCCGCGGGTGCAGGTGATGCGCGGCCAGAAGAAGAAGGGCGTGCGCTACTTCGGTCCGTACGGGCACGCGTGGGCGATCCGCGACACCGTGGACCTCCTGCTGCGCGTCTTCCCCGTACGGACGTGCTCCACGGGCGTGTTCAAGAACGCCGAGCGGTCGGGCCGGCCCTGTCTGCTCGGTTACATCGGCAAGTGCTCCGCGCCCTGCGTCGGGCGAGTCTCGGCCGAGGAGCACCGGGAACTCGCCGAGGAGTTCAGCGACTTCATGACCGGTCGCACGGGGACGTACATCCGTCGCCTGGAACGGCAGATGACGGATGCCGCCGAGGACATGGAGTACGAGCGCGCGGCCCGTCTGCGCGACGACATCGGGGCCCTCAAGAAGGCCATGGAGAAGAGCGCCGTCGTGCTCGCCGACGCGACGGACGCCGATCTGATCGCGCTCGCCGAGGACGAGCTGGAAGCCGCCGTGCAGATCTTCCACGTACGCGGCGGCCGGGTGCGCGGCCAGCGCGGCTGGGTCACCGACAAGGTCGAGGCGGTCACTACGGCAGGCCTGGTCGAGCACGCGCTCCAGCAGCTGTACGGAGAGGAGACCGGCGACTCCGTACCCAAGGAGGTGCTGGTCCCGGCGCTGCCCGACCCCGTGGAGCCCGTCCAGGAGTGGCTCACCGAGCGGCGCGGGTCGAACGTGTCGCTGCGGATTCCGCAGCGCGGTGACAAGAAGGCCCTCATGGAGACGGTCCAGCGCAACGCGCTCCAGGCGCTCGGCCTCCACAAGACCAAGCGCGCCTCCGACCTGACCACCCGCTCCCGCGCGCTGGAGGAGATCTCCGAGGCCCTCGGCCTGGACAGCGTGCCCCTGCGGATCGAGTGCTACGACATCTCGCACCTCCAGGGCGACGACGTCGTGGCGTCGATGGTCGTCTTCGAGGACGGCCTGCAGCGCAAGAGCGAGTACCGGCGCTTCCAGATCAAGGGCTTCGAGGGCCAGGACGACGTCCGGTCCATGCACGAGGTGATCACACGCCGCTTCAAGCGGTACCTGGGGGAGAAGGAGAAGACCGGCGAGTGGGCCGACGGCGAGACCGGCTTCACGGAGGAGGACGGGCGGCCCAAGCGGTTCGCGTACCCGCCGCAGCTGGTCGTCGTGGACGGCGGCAAGCCGCAGGTCGCCGCCGCCCAGCGGGCCCTGGACGAGCTGGGCATCGACGACATCGTCGTCTGCGGCCTCGCCAAGCGGCTCGAAGAGGTCTGGCTGCCCGGCGACGACGACCCGGTGGTACTGCCACGTACCAGTGAAGGGCTCTATCTTCTTCAGCGTGTGCGCGACGAGGCGCACCGCTTCGCGATCACCTACCAGCGCGCCAAGCGGGCCCGGCGTTTCAGGGCGAGCCCGCTCGATGACGTGCCGGGCCTCGGGGAGACGCGCAAGCAGGCGCTGATCAAGCATTTCGGTTCGGTGAAAAGGCTGCGATCCGCGACAATCGACCAGATCTGCGAGGTTCCCGGCATAGGCCGCAAGACGGCCGAGTCGATCGCCGTGGCCTTCGCCCAGGCGGCTCCGGTGGCTCCCGCCGTGAACACCGCGACCGGAGAGATCATCGAAGACGAGGATCACGAAGATCACGAGGCCCGCGAGGAGAACGTGGATCGCGTGGAGAACGTGGATCGCATGGAGGACGCGGCACCCGAGGCGACGGCGGGGGCCGTGGGGGAGCCCGTGTCCGCGGGCGCCTCGGACGAGCGACGGGGGCAGGAGAGATGACCGAGCACGAGCAGCATGAGCAGGGAGAACCGGCGGCACGGCGCACGCCGGACGCCGAAGAACCGCATGCGGACGCGGCCGCGAACGCAGCCGCGAGCGCGGCCGGGGAACCACGCACAGCTGAAACCGAGTCATCGCACAAGGAAGCGCGCGAAGCTGGTGCGCGGCGGACGACGGCGGCCGGCGTGGCCGGTACCGACGATCCGTCCGGCACCGACGACGCAGCCGACGCAGCCGACGCAGCCGGCACGGGCGGCACGGGCGACGAAGCGGTACTGAAAGATGGAGCGGAAGTGAACACGGGCACGATCATCGAGACGGCCGGCGTCCCCGAGACGGCCATTCCGGAGCTGGTGATCATCTCCGGGATGTCGGGCGCGGGCCGGTCCACCGCCGCCAAGTGTCTGGAGGACCTGGGCTGGTTCGTCGTCGACAACCTGCCGCCCGCGCTGATCCCCACCATGGTGGAGCTCGGCGCCCGCTCGCAGGGGAACGTGGCGAGGATCGCGGTCGTCGTCGACGTCCGTGGCCGCCGCTTCTTCGACAACCTGCGCGAGTCCCTCGCCGACCTGGAGACCAAGAACGTCACACGGCGGATCGTCTTCCTGGAGTCCTCCGAGGACGCCCTGGTGCGCCGCTTCGAGTCCGTGCGCAGGCCGCATCCCCTCCAGGGCGACGGCCGCATCGTCGACGGCATCGCCGCCGAGCGCGAACTGCTGCGCGAGCTGCGCGGCGACGCCGACCTGGTGATCGACACCTCCAGCCTGAACGTGCACGAGCTGCGCGCCAAGATGGACGCCCAGTTCGCCGGGGAGGAGGAGCCCGAGCTGCGGGCCACCGTCATGTCCTTCGGCTTCAAGTACGGCCTGCCGGTCGACGCCGACCTGGTCGCGGACATGCGGTTCCTGCCCAACCCGCACTGGGTCCCGGAGCTGCGCCAGTACACCGGGCTCAACGAGGAGGTGGCCTCGTACGTCTTCAACCAGCCCGGCGCCAAGGAGTTCCTGGACCGGTACGCCGAACTGCTGCACCTCATCCGGACCGGGTACCGCCGTGAGGGCAAGCGCTATGTGACCATCGCGGTCGGCTGCACCGGCGGCAAGCACCGCTCCGTCGCCATGTCCGAGAGGCTTGCCGCCCGCCTGGTGTCCGAGGGAGTGGAGACGGTCGTCGTCCACCGGGACATGGGCCGGGAATGACGGAACGCTCTCTGCGGCTGAGCCGGCTGCGGCGTGTGGGCGCCGAAGGACGCGGCGGCAAGCCCGCCGAGTCCCGCGGCGCCAAGCCGCGCCGCCGCGGCGCCCAGCCCAAGGTCGTCGCACTGGGCGGGGGCATGGGCCTGTCCGCCTCGCTCACCGCCCTGCGCCGCATCACCGGCGACCTCACCGCGGTCGTCACGGTCGCCGACGACGGCGGTTCCAGCGGCCGTCTGCGCGACGAGCTGGGCGTGCTTCCGCCTGGTGACCTGCGCAAGGCCCTGGCCGCGCTGTGCGGCGACGACGACTGGGGGCAGACCTGGGCCCGCGTCATCCAGCACCGCTTCCAGTCCCAGGGCGAACTGCACGAGCACGCGGTCGGCAATCTGCTGATCGTCGCCCTGTGGGAACAGCTCGGCGACCATGTGCAGGCCCTGGACCTGGTCGGCAGGCTGCTGGGCGCGCACGGCAGGGTGCTGCCCATGTCCGCCGTACCGCTGGAGCTCCAGGCGCTGGTCAAGGGCCACGACCCGGAGCGGCCCGAGGACGTCGACACCGTCCGGGGCCAGGCGAACGTGGCCCTCACGCCCGGTGAGGTGCAGTCCGTGCACCTCATGCCGAACGACCCGCCGGCCGTGCCCGAGGCCGTCGCCGCGGTCCTCGACGCGGACTGGGTGGTCCTCGGTCCCGGCTCCTGGTTCTCCTCGGTGATCCCGCACCTGCTGGTGCCCGAGCTGCTCGACGCCCTCACCGAGACGAAGGCGCGCCGGGTCCTCCCGCTGAACCTCGCGCCGCAGCCCGGAGAAACAGAAGGCTTCTCCCCGCAGCGTCATTTGGAGGTTTTGGGACGACACGCCCCTAAACTCGCCCTGGACGTGGTGTTGGCCGACGAGGCCGCCGTGCCCGACCGTGACTCACTCACCGACGCCGCGAAACGGTTCGGTGCCGCGGTCGAGCTGGCGCCGGTGGCCAGGACCGACGGGACTCCGAGGCACGACCCGGAGCTGTTGGCCGCCGCGTACGACCGTATTTTTCGGATGCATGGAAGGATCGGCCCATGGCGATGACGGCAGCGGTGAAGGACGAGATCTCCCGGCTTCCCGTCACCCGGACCTGCTGCAGAAAGGCGGAGGTCTCCGCCATCCTGCGGTTCGCGGGCGGCCTTCACCTGGTGAGCGGGCGCATCGTGATCGAGGCGGAGCTGGACACCGCGATGGCGGCACGACGGCTGAAGCGGGACATCCTGGAGATTTTCGGCCACAGTTCCGAGCTGATCGTGATGGCACCCGGCGGACTGCGCCGCGCCTCGCACTACGTCGTCCGGGTTGTCGCCGGTGGTGACCAGCTGGCCCGCCAGACCGGCCTCGTGGACGGCCGTGGCCGCCCGATCAGGGGTCTGCCGCCACAGGTGGTCTCGGGGGCCACCTGCGACGCCGAGGCGGCCTGGCGCGGGGCCTTCCTGGCCCACGGCTCGCTCACCGAGCCCGGCCGCTCGTCCTCCCTGGAGGTGACCTGCCCGGGTCCGGAGGCCGCGCTCGCGCTGGTCGGCGCCGCCCGGCGTCTGTCGATCGCCGCGAAGGCCCGCGAGGTGCGCGGCGTGGACCGGGTCGTCGTCCGTGACGGGGACGCCATCGGCGCGCTCCTGACCCGCCTCGGCGCCCACGAGTCCGTGCTGGCCTGGGAGGAGCGGCGGATGCGCCGCGAGGTCCGCGCCACCGCGAACCGCCTCGCCAACTTCGACGACGCCAACCTGCGCCGCTCGGCCCGGGCCGCCGTCGCCGCCGGCGCGCGCGTGCAGCGTGCCCTTGAGATCCTCGCGGACGAGGTTCCGGAGCACCTGGCCGCCGCCGGGCGCCTGCGCATGGAGCACAAGCAGGCTTCCCTGGAGGAGCTGGGCGCACTCGCCGAGCCGCCCCTGACCAAGGACGCCGTGGCGGGCCGTATCCGCCGGCTCCTCGCGATGGCCGACAAGCGGGCCCAGGACCTCGGAATCCCGGGCACGGAGTCCACGCTCAGCGAGGAGATGGCGGACAACCTCGTCGGCTGACCGGCTGACCGCCCGCCGGCGCGTCGTATCCACGGACGCGGGTACGGACAACGGGTGCGGGTCAGCTGTGGCCGGTCGCGCAGTTCCCCGCGCCCCTAGGGCCCTTCTGATACCCAGGAGCGCGGGGAACTGTGCGAGCAATCCCCACCGGCCCGCACCTGGCAAGCAGCCCCGCTCCGCCTCCCCCACGTCTCCGTCGCTCCCGCAAACGCACCTCAACGCACCTCGACGCACGACCATTTGGGGTAACCGTGTCCGTGTCGCGCCGCCGGGGCACCGTCTTGACTTGACCATGAAGTGTCATGACCCTGGCACCTGTTCGCCGCTGTGGCGGACTCCTGCAAGGGGGGCTCATGAGACGAAGAGCGAGATCGATCCTCGCTGCCGGCGCGCTCCTGCTCGGCGGAGTGGCCGTCGCGCCGATGGCACAGGCGGAACCCGGCGCACCGGCCGGCCCGGGCGCGGACGAGGTCAAGGTCTTCCGCGCGGACGTCACCAAGGAGCAGGTACCCCTGCTTCTCGCGGTCGGCCAGGACAGTCACGAGCTGGGCGAACGAGTGCCGCAGAAGGGCACGGCCACGGTCGAGGTCTACCTCACCGACAAGCAGGCCGAGCAGTTGGAGGACAAGGGCGTCGACCTCGCCGAACACAAACTCTCGGCCACGGCACGCGCGCGCGTGGCGGCTGCCGGGGACGGGGTCTACCGGCCGTACAGCGGCGCGGGCAACCTCAAGGAAGAAATTCTCAGGACCGGGCAGCGGAACCCGGCCCTGACGAAGGTCGTCTCCATCGGCAAGACCCTCCAGGGGCAGGACATCCTGGCCGTCAAGCTCACCAAGGGCGCCAAGAAGACCAAGGACGGCGCCAAGCCCGCCACGCTGTACATGTCCAACCAGCACGCCCGTGAGTGGATCACGCCCGAGATGACCCGGCGCCTGATGCACTACTACCTGGACAACTACGGCAAGGACAAGCGCGTCACCCGGCTCGTGGACTCCACCGAGCTGTGGTTCGTCCTGTCCGCGAACCCGGACGGCTACGACTGGACGTTCAAGCCCGAGGGCGACCGCCAGTGGCGCAAGAACCTGCGGGACGTCAACGGCGACGGGGCCCTGACGACGGGCGACGGCGTCGACCTCAACCGCAACTTCGCCTACAAGTGGGGCTACGACGACGAGGGCTCGTCCCCGTACCCGACCAGCCAGACCTACCGCGGCGCGAGCCCCGGCTCCGAGCCCGAGACCAAGGCGCTCGACGCCTTCGAGAAGCGCATCGGCTTCGAGTACGGCATCAACTACCACTCCGCCGCCGAACTGCTCCTCTACGGAGTCGGCTGGCAGGTGGCGACCCCGAGCCCCGACGACGTGCTCTACAAGTCCCTCGCCGGCACCCCCGAGAACTCGGCGATCCCCGGCTACCACCCGCAGGTGTCCTCCGAGCTCTACACGACCAACGGCGAGGCCGACGGACACGCGTCCAACGTCAACGGCACGGCGATGTTCACCCCCGAGATGTCGACCTGCCAGACCGTGTCGAACCTCGACCCGAACGACGCCTGGAACGCGGCCGACTGCGCCTCGGTCTTCACCTTCCCCGACGACGAGAAGCTGATCCAGCAGGAGTTCGCGAAGAACATCCCGTTCGCGCTCTCCGTCGCCGAGTCGGCGGCCGCGCCCGACCGGCCGAAGTCCTCGGTCGGCATCGACGCCCCCGACTTCACCCCGGCCACCTTCACGACGTCGTACTCCCGCGGCGCCGACCAGGAGGTCTCCGTGGTCGCCCGCAAGTCCGTACGCGACAAGGAGCTCAGGTACCGCGTCAACGACGGCCGTACGAAGGACCGGGCGCTCAAACACTGGAAGGGCGGCGAGACCTACGGCGGCGAGGACGACCTCTACTTCGACGAGTACCGCGCGCTGGTCCAGGACGGCGAGCCGGGCGACAAGGTCGAGGTCTGGTTCAGCGGCAGGACCCGGAGCGGGAAGCCCACCTCCAGCGAGCACTTCACGTACACGGTCGCCGAACGGCCGCGTGCCGACACGCTCGTGGTCGCCGAGGAGGGAGCGGCGGCGACGAAGGCCCAGACCTACGTCGAGGCCCTGAAGGCCAACGGCCGCAAGCCCCTCGTATGGGACGTCACCACCCAGGGCGCGCCCGACGCGCTCGGCGTCCTCGGCCACTTCGGCACGGTCGTCCACCACACCGGCGCCGACCGTCCCGGATACACCACCCAGCTGCAGCTGCGCGCCTACCTCAACGAGGGCGGCAAGCTGATCGAGGCGGGCGAGCAGGCGGGCGGCCAGGTCGCGCTGCCGGGCGCCCTGACGAACGACTTCAGCCAGTACTACCTCGGCGCCTACTCCCGTACGACGACTCCGGGCGTCACGGCCTTCACCGGCTCGGGGAAGCTCACGGGCGCCGCGGGACCGCTCGGCGACACGCCCGGCAATCCGCTGAACGCGGCGGGCGCCTACAGCGTCACCTCGGACACCCTGCCCGCCGCCACGTACCCGCAGTTCGCGAGCGCGGGCGCCGGGGCGTATCCGGGCACCGTCAACCCGTACGGCCCCTACGAGGGCGCGTCCATGGCGGCCGTCACGCACTCCGACTTCGCCTGGAACCGCCTCACCCGCACCATCGACCTCACCTCGGTGAGCGCGGCCGACGCGCCCGCCCTGCGTACGAGGCTCCTGTGGGACACCGAGGAGGGGTACGACCACGCGGTCCTGGAGGCGCACACCGCCGGTGCCGACGACTGGACCACGCTCCCGGACAAGGGCGGCGCCACCGGCACCGCGGTGCCCGCCGAGTGCGAGGCCGGGTACTTCATCCAGGCGCACCCCGCCCTCACTCGCTACCTGACCCGGGGCGAGGGCGGCTGCGTCCCGACCGGCACGAGCGGCTCCTGGAACAGCTTCACCGGGGCCTCCGACGGCTGGCAGCAGGTCGAGTTCGACCTGTCCGCGTACGCCGGGAAGACCGTGGAGGTGTCGCTCAGCTACATCACCGACCCGGGTTCCGGCGGGCACGGAGTCCTCGCCGACAACACCTCCGTCGTGACCGGCGGCACGGCCGCCGGGACCGAGGGCTTCGAGACGTCCCTCGGCGCCTGGAAGGTCGCGGGGCCGCCCGCGGGCAGCCCCGCGGTCATCCAGGACTGGGGCATCTCCGGCGAGCTCTTCAAGACGTACGGCGCGGTCACCACGCGGGACACCGTGCTCTTCGGCTTCGGCCTGGAGCACGTCACCACGGCGGCCGACCGCACGGCCCTGCTCGGTAAGGCGCTGGCCGCCCTGCGCGGCTGACCCGGACGGAAGGGACTGACACGGACCGAAGGGGACTCCAGCCCTCCGGCCCGGAGATTCACCGGAAGTCCCCCGAGGCGGCCCGTACCCCCTACTGGCGGGTACGGGTCGCCTCGCCGCGTATGGGGCATCTCGATGTCACCCCGGGAGCCTCAGGGAGGTAGGGTCGTAGGCGGTCGGGGACATCCCATACAACTCGCCGGCGTACACAGCCGGCGTACCTAACGAGGAGATCGGTTCGTGACGATCCGCGTAGGCATCAACGGCTTTGGCCGCATCGGTCGTAACTACTTCCGCGCGCTGCTGGAGCAGGGTGCTGACATCGAGATCGTGGCTGTCAACGACCTGGGTGACACCGCGACCACCGCTCATCTGCTCAAATACGACACCATTCTGGGCCGTCTCAAGGCCGAGGTGTCGCACACCGCAGACACGATCACCGTCGATGGGCACACCATCAAGGTGCTCTCGGAGCGCAACCCCGCCGACATCCCGTGGGGCGACCTCGGCGTCGACATCGTCATCGAGTCGACCGGCATCTTCACCAAGAAGGCCGACGCCGAGAAGCACATCGCGGGCGGCGCCAAGAAGGTCCTCATCTCGGCTCCGGCCAAGGACGAGGACATCACCATCGTGATGGGCGTCAACCAGGACAAGTACGACGCGGCCAGCCATCACGTCATCTCCAACGCCTCCTGCACCACCAACTGTGTGGCGCCGATGGCGAAGGTTCTCGACGAGAACTTCGGCATCGTCAAGGGCCTGATGACGACGGTCCACGCGTACACGAACGACCAGCGCATCCTGGACTTCCCGCACTCGGACCTGCGCCGCGCCCGCGCCGCCGCCGAGAACATCATCCCGACCACCACGGGTGCCGCCAAGGCCACCGCGCTGGTCCTCCCGCAGCTCAAGGGCAAGCTCGACGGCATCGCGATGCGCGTCCCGGTCCCGACGGGATCGGCCACCGACCTGGTCGTCACGCTGCAGCGCGAGGTCACCAAGGACGAGGTCAACGCCGCGTTCAAGAAGGCCTCCGACGACGGCGACCTCAAGGGCTACCTGACCTACACCGAGGACCCGATCGTCTCCTCGGACATCGTCGGCGACCCGGCCTCCTGCACCTTCGACTCGTCCCTGACCATGGTCCAGGACGGCACGTCGGTGAAGATCCTCGGCTGGTACGACAACGAGTGGGGCTACTCCAACCGCCTCGTCGACCTCACGGTCTTCGTCGGCGGCCAGCTCTAGGTCCCAGAGCAAGGCACCTCGATGTGAGCACAGGGCCCGGGCAGCGCACCGCCGCGCACCCCGGGCCCTGTGTCACGTGCTGATCGACCAGCCCTTACTCGGATACTCGGACAAAAGAGCCTCCTAGGAGTCCACTTATGAAGACGATCGACGAACTTCTGGCCGAAGGGGCCGACGGCAAGCGGGTCTTCGTGCGCGCCGACCTGAACGTGCCGCTGGCCGACGGCCGCATCACCGACGACGGCCGCATCCGCGCCGTACTGCCGACCGTCAAGGCCCTCGCCGCGGCCGGCGCCAAGGTGATCGTCGCCTCGCACCTGGGCCGCCCCAAGGGAGCCCCGGACCCCGCCTTCTCGCTGCTGCCCGCCGCCGAGCGGCTCGGCGAACTCCTCGGCGCGCCCGTCGCGTTCGCCCAGGACACCGTCGGCCCCGCCGCCCACGACGCCGTGAACGGGCTGCAGCCCGGACAGGTGGCGGTCATCGAGAACCTGCGCTTCAACGCCGGCGAAACGTCCAAGGACGACACCGAGCGCGGCGAGTTCGCCGATCAGCTGGCCGCCCTGGCCGATGTCTACGTGGGCGACGGATTCGGCGCCGTGCACCGCAAGCACGCCTCGGTCTTCGACCTCCCCGCGCGGCTGCCGCACTACGCGGGCCACCTCATCGCCACCGAGGTCGGTGTCCTGAAAAAGCTCACCGAGGACGTCGCGCGCCCCTACGTGGTCGCTCTCGGCGGCTCCAAGGTCTCCGACAAGCTCGCCGTCATCGACCAGCTGCTCGGCAAGGCCGACAAGCTGCTCATCGGCGGCGGCATGGCCTTCACCTTCCTCAAGGCCAAGGGGTACGAGGTCGGCATCTCGCTCCTCCAGGAGGACCAGCTCCCGGCCGTCAAGGAGTACATCGAGCGCGCGGAGAAGAGCGGTGTCGAGCTGGTCCTGCCCGTCGACGTCGTGGTCGGCCCCGCGTTCCCGGACCTGAAGACCAAGGCTCCGGCCGGCTCCACCACCGTCGCCGCGGACGCCGTCCCCGCCGACCGGATGGGCCTGGACATCGGTCCTGAGTCCGACAAGCTGTACGCCTCGAAACTCACCGACGCGGCCACCGTCTTCTGGAACGGTCCGATGGGCGTCTTCGAGCACCCCGAGTACGCCGAGGGCACCAAGGCGGTCGCCCAGGCCCTTCTCGACTCCCAGGCCTTCACGGTCGTCGGCGGTGGCGACTCCGCCGCGGCCGTCCGCACCCTGGGCTTCGACGAAAACGCGTTCGGCCACATCTCGACCGGTGGCGGCGCCTCCCTCGAATACCTTGAGGGCAAGACGCTGCCCGGTCTCGCCGCACTGGAGGACTGACCCCGCATGACCACTCGTACGCCGCTGATGGCCGGCAACTGGAAGATGAACCTCAACCACCTTGAGGCCATCGCCCACGTCCAGAAGCTCGCCTTCGCCCTGGCCGACAAGGACTACGACGCCTGTGAGGTCGCGGTCCTGCCGCCCTTCACGGACCTGCGTTCGGTACAGACCCTGGTCGACGGCGACAAACTCAAGATCAAGTACGGCGCCCAGGACATCTCCGCGCACGACTCCGGCGCCTACACCGGCGAGATCTCCGGCGCCATGCTGGCCAAGCTCAAGTGCACGTACGTGGCGATCGGCCACTCCGAGCGCCGCCAGTACCACGCCGAGACCGACGAGATCGTCAACGCCAAGGTGCGGGCCGCCCACAAGCACGGCCTCACCCCGATCCTGTGCGTCGGTGAGGAGCTGGAGGTCCGCGAGGCGGGCGAGCACGTCGCGCACACGCTCAGCCAGGTCGAGGGCGGCCTCAAGGACGTCCCTGCCGAGCAGGCCGAGTCGATCGTCATCGCGTACGAGCCCGTCTGGGCCATCGGCACCGGCAAGGTCTGCGGCGCCGACGACGCCCAGGAGGTCTGCGCGGCGATCCGCGGCAAGCTCGCCGAGCTGTACTCGCAGGAGGTGGCCGACGCCGTCCGTATCCAGTACGGCGGCTCGGTGAAGTCCGGGAACGTCGCGGAGATCATGGCGAAGCCCGACATCGACGGTGCCCTGGTCGGCGGCGCGGCTCTGGACGCCGAGGACTTCGTCAAGATCGTCCGGTTCCGCGACCAGTAGGACCAGTAGGACCAGCAGGAGCAGTAAGACCCGTGGCGCGACCGGTAAGACCGGTAAGTCGTGCTCCGGAGGTGGGCCGCCAGGCCGCGAGTATGCGGTAGCGGCGTTACGTCGTACCCTTGCGGGGGCCGGGCGGCTTCGTACCCGAAGCACCGGCCCCCGTCGTCCGTCCAAGTCCTAGGAAGTTGGTCCAGCCGTGGTTATGGGGTTCTCGATCGCCCTGATCGTCTTCAGCCTGTTGCTGATGCTGCTGGTGCTGATGCACAAGGGGAAGGGCGGCGGCCTGTCCGACATGTTCGGTGGCGGCATGCAGTCGTCCGTCGGCGGTTCCTCGGTCGCCGAGCGCAACCTCGACCGCATCACCGTGGTGGTCGGACTGCTGTGGTTCGCCTCCATCGTGGTGCTGGGCATCGTGATGAAGGTCAACAACTGACCACCGGCACCATCGGTACGGCAGCACAGACGCACATTACGCAAGCACATTGCGCACGTAAGGCCCCATGTCCGGTACGCGCCCGCAGGCGCGGCCTATCATGGGGCCTGCGTCTGTGTGTGGAGGTGTAACTCCTGTCACTGGACGCGCGTTGGGCCTTACGTAGACTGAGGCGCCCGCAGCGAAGCGTCACGCCGACTCGCTTCGCGGCACCATCACGCAGGGAGTTACGACCGTGGCAAGTGGCAACGCGATCCGAGGAAGCCGGGTCGGGGCGGGGCCGATGGGCGAGGCCGAGCGTGGCGAGTCCGCGCCACGGCTGCGCATCTCCTTCTGGTGCTCCAACGGGCACGAGACGCAGCCCAGCTTCGCCAGCGACGCGCAGGTCCCCGACACCTGGGACTGCCCCCGCTGCGGCTTTCCCGCCGGACAGGACAGGGACAACCCGCCGGACCCGCCGCGCACCGAGCCGTACAAGACGCACCTCGCGTACGTACGGGAGCGGCGCAGCGACGCGGACGGCGAGGCCATCCTCGCCGAGGCGCTCGCCAAACTGCGGGGCGAGATCTAGGAGTTGAGAGCCGGCCGGCCGACACCGAGAGGTGTCCGGCCGGCTGTGTCGTGTGCGCGGCCGTGCTTTCGCGCGGCCGTATTTCTCATACGGGCGTATTTATCGTACGCCTGCGGTCGCACAGCCCCGCGGCCCATTGTCAGTGGTGCCCTCTACGGTTCTTGGAGTGACGGAATCGCAGGGGGCGGACGTATCTGTTGTTGAGCCGGACGGCGGCGGGACGACACCTCACGCCGCAGCCTGATCAATTAGGTTGGGACCGGCAGCGGGGCAAGGTACGCAGCACAGGCAGGAAAGAGGCGGAACTCCGAGATGAACGCAGACAGCCGCACCAGGCTCAACCAGACGCCCGAGTGGACCGCTCTGGCCGAGCACCGGAAGGAACTCGCCGAGACGCAGCTGCGCGAGCTGTTCGACCGGAACCCGGGACGCGGCACCGCATACACCCTGCGCGTCGGCGATCTGCACGTCGACTACTCCAAGCACCTGGTCACCGACCGGACACTGCGGCTGCTGCGTGAGCTGGCCGCGGCGACGGACGTGTTCGGCCTGCGGGACGCCCTCTTCGGCGGCGAGAAGATCAACACGACCGAGGACCGGGCGGTCCTGCACACCGCGTTGCGCGCCCCGCGCGACGCGGTCGTCGAGGTCGACGGGGAGAACGTGGTACCGGCGGTGCACGCGGTCCTCGACAAGATGTCCGGCTTCGCCGAGCGCGTCCGCTCCGGCGAGTGGACCGGGCACACCGGCAGGCGCATCAAGAACGTGGTGAACATCGGCATCGGCGGCTCCGACCTGGGCCCGGCGATGGCGTACGAGGCACTGCGGTCCTTCACCGACCGGGACCTGACCGTCCGCTTCGTGTCGAACGTGGACGGGGCCGACCTGCACGAGGCCGTGCGGGACCTGGACCCGGCCGAGACGCTGTTCGTCATCGCCTCGAAGACCTTCACCACCATCGAGACGATCACCAACGCGACGTCGGCGCGCGACTGGCTGCTGACCGAGCTGAAGGCCGGCCAGGAGGCCGTGGCCAAGCACTTCGTGGCGCTGTCGACGAACGCCGGGAAGGTCGCCGACTTCGGCATCGACACGGCCAACATGTTCGAGTTCTGGGACTGGGTCGGCGGGCGCTACTCCTTCGACTCCGCGATCGGCCTGTCCCTGATGATCGCGATCGGCCCGGACCGCTTCCGGGAGCTGCTCGACGGCTTCCACCTCGTCGACGAGCACTTCCGCACCGCGCCCGCCGAGTCCAACGTGCCGTTGCTGCTGGGTCTGTTGGGCGTCTGGTACGGCAACTTCCACGACGCGCAGTCGCACGCGGTGCTGCCGTACTCGCACTACCTGTCCAAGTTCACGGCGTACTTGCAGCAGCTGGACATGGAGTCCAACGGCAAGTCCGTGGACCGCCAGGGCCGCCCCGTCGAATGGCAGACCGGCCCGGTCGTGTGGGGCACGCCCGGCACCAACGGGCAGCACGCGTACTACCAGCTCATCCACCAGGGCACGAAGGTCATCCCGGCGGACTTCATCGGCTTCGCCGAGCCGGTCGCCGAGCTCAGCGACGGGCTCAAGGCGCAGCACGACCTGCTGATGGCCAACTTCTTCGCGCAGACGCAGGCGTTGGCCTTCGGCAAGACGCCGGACGAGGTGCGGGCGGAGGGTGTGCCCGAGGAACTGGTGCCGCACAAGACGTTCAAGGGGAACCATCCGACGACCACGATCCTCGCGCGGGAGCTGACTCCGTCGGTCCTCGGGCAACTCATCGCGCTCTACGAGCACAAGGTGTTCGTGCAGGGGGCGATCTGGGACGTCGACTCGTTCGACCAGTGGGGTGTGGAGCTCGGCAAGGTCCTTGCGAAGCGGGTTGAGCCGGCGCTTACGGAGGGGGTGGATGTGCCTGGTCTGGACGAGTCCACGGCTGCCCTCGTGGCGACGTACCGGGAGTTGCGGGGCCGGGGGTAGTGGGGCCGGGGGTAGTGGGGCAGGCGCGGGTGCGCTGTGGCTGGCCGCGCAGTTCCCCGCGCCCCTGAAAGACTGCGCAGTTCCCCGCGCCCCTAAAAGACAAAAGACTGCGCAGGTCCCCGCGCCTATGGGTACCTAGGGGCGCGGGGAACTGCGCAACGGGGGTTCGGGGGCGGAGCCCCCGAGGCGGTGACCGGGGCCCACCTGTCAGGGGGAAGCCGGCGGGTACAGCGAGCGCGGCAACGCGGACGCCGCCGCCGCGTCCAGCAGCCACAGCGGGCGGGACCGGC
>NZ_LIPP01000088.1 GCF_001418335.1 Streptomyces aurantiacus
CGGCAGCATCAGATGTGTATAAGAGACATGGGCCAGGGGAGGGCTGGTGCTCATCGGGCAGTCTCCTTGTGCTGGTCGGCCTTGGGCTTGTCGGTGCCGCCGGTCAGGGCGAAGAACACGTCGTCGAGGTCGGGGGTGTGCACGGTCAGCTCGTCCGCCTCGACACCGGCCGAGTCCAGCCAGTCGAGGACGGCGCGCAGCTCGCGCTGGCTGCCGTCGCTGGGGATCTGCAGTGCCAGGGCCTCGTCGTCCCTGGTGACCTCGCGCAGGGCGACCGCGGCGGCCCGGTACGTGACCGGGTCGGTGAACCGCAGCCGCACGTGCCCGCCGGGGACGAGCCGCTTCAGCTCGTCGGCGGTGCCCTCGGCGGCGATCCTGCCGTCGCTCAGCACCGCGATGCGGTCGGCGAGTTCGTCGGCCTCCTCCAGGTACTGGGTGGTGAGGAAGACGGTGACGCCGCCGGCGACCAGCTCGCGGATGATGCCCCATGTGGTGTGGCGGCTGCGGGGGTCCAGGCCGGTGGTCGGCTCGTCCAGGAAGATGATGCGCGGGTCGCCGACCAGCGTCATGGCGAGGTCGAGGCGGCGCTTCATGCCGCCGGAGTAGCCGGCGGCGGGCTTCTTCGCGGCCTCCACCAGATCGAAGCGCTCCAGGAGTTCGGCGGCGGTGCGGCGGCCCTCGGCGCGGGAGAGGTGGTGCAGGTCCGCCATGAGGAGCATGTTCTCCTCGCCGGTGATCAGGCCGTCGACGGCGGAGAACTGCCCGGTGACCCCGATGGCGGCGCGCACGGCCTGCGGGTCGACGGCCAGGTCGTGACCGCCGACGTGCAGGTCACCGGCGTCTGCGCCGATCAGGGTGGAGAGGATCTTGACGGCGGTGGTCTTGCCTGCGCCGTTCGGGCCGAGCAGGGAGAAGACCGTGCCGGCCGGCACCGCCAGGTCGATGCCGTCGAGGACCGTCTTGTCCCCGTATGCCTTGCGCAGCCCCTTGGCCGCTATCGCGAGCGAGTCCGAAGTCGTTTTCGTCATGCCGCAGAGACTGCGGCAGGGCGCTTTCAGAACGCACTCAGAACGCATTCAGTACGCACTCAGCGCGGTTTCACGACGGTTCGAGAGCCCTGGAACCGGGTGCGTACCGGCCCGGGAGAGGGGCGGCGCGGTGTGCGCGCCGCCCCTCCCACGGGGTCAGGGGGCCCAGGGTGCCTCGACGGCCCAGGTGGTGTCCTCCGTGAAGGAGGCGGGGTTGTCCCAGGCGTGGGAGCCGCCCGGGGTGGCCAGCCACAACTCGGCGTTGATGTGCCGCAGATACTGCTCGGGGAAGTTGGACGCGGAGAGCCGTACGCCGCCGCCCGCGCCGCGCACGGCACAGAAGGTCGCGTCGGCGTTGAACACGGCCCCGCTGCCCGACTCCTTGTACACGCGGAAGTCGCGGTGGCGCAGGTACTGGCCGGCGTAGTTGCGTGACTCGAACGAGTAGCAGGCGCTGTTGGCGAGGCCCGGCACGATCCTCCAGGTGGCGTCGCTCTTGAGCAGACCGGCGCTGTTCGCGTCGACCACGTCGGTGTAGGCGGCCCCGTCACGGTGGCGCAGATAGCGGTCGGTGTAGCCGGAGGTGGTCACCCGCAGGGACTTGTACTGGTTCGTGGGCAGGACGACGGGGGAGGCCGGAGCCCGGGACGCGTCGATGAGGGACAGGTTGGCGGCCCGGACGCGCGCCGCGTCCACCTTGACGACCTGCCGGTCATAGGTGAGGAGGCCGTTCGCCTCGTTCTCCACGTCGGTGATCTCCGTGTAGACGGAGGCGGAGAGCCCGGCGGGCATCCGCACCTCGCGCAGGGCGTCCAGAAGACCCACCAGACGGTTGTTCAGGTTGGTCTGGCTCGGCTGGTCCTCGTAACTGAAGCCGCCACCCGGATACCACTCGTGACCGGAGACCTTGAACCCCAGACCGCCGTACTCGCCGAGGACGGCGGCGCGGGTGGCGCTGGGCACGGTGGTGCCGGGTCCGACGTAGACATGATGGTCGAGGACGTCGCCGTTGCCGCCGTCGACCGCCCCGCAGCAGTTGATACCGCTCATGTTGTCGACCAGGCGCGAGGGGTCGTACGCCTTGACGTGGTCGGCGATGCGGGCCTGGTCGTACTGCCCCCATCCCTCGTTCTGGTTGACCCACATCACCACGGAAGGTGAGCTGCGGTGCTGGTCGATGATGCGGTCGTACTCGGCCTCCCACTGGGTCCGGGCGGCGCTGTCCGGGGCGCGGGTGTCCATCGCGGGCATGTCCTGCCAGACCAGCAGCCCCAGCTTGTCCGCCCAGTAGAACCAGCGCTGCGGTTCGACCTTGATGTGCTTGCGCACCATGTTGAAGCCGAGGTCCTTGTGTTTCTGCAGGTCGTACTTGAGGGCGTCGTCGGACGGCGCGGTGTAGATGCCGTCGGGCCAGTAGCCCTGGTCGAGGGTGCCGGTCTGGAAGACGAACTTGCCGTTGAGGACGGGACGCAGGACGCCGTCGACCCGTGCGATCCCCACGGAGCGCATTCCGGTGTAGCTCCCCACCGAGTCGACGGTGGCCGAACCGGAGAGCAGGTCCGCCTTCACGTCGTACAGGAACGGGTCCTCGGGCGTCCACAGGTGCGGGCTCGGTACCGGCACCGTGATCGTGCTGCCGACCGCGCCGGTCGCGCTGCCCACCGTCGTCGAGCCGGAGGACACGGTCACCCTGGCGCTCTGCCCGGAGACGCCGTCACCTCTGACGGTGACCTTGAGGGTGTTGTTCGTGAGGTCGGGCACCATGTCGAGGCGGGTGATGTGCGCCGGGGCCGTCGGCTCCAGCCACACGGTCTGCCAGATGCCGGACGCCGCCGTGTAGAAGATGCCGCCCCCGGGGTGCGGGGCCACGTCGTTGATGCGCTGCTTGCCGACGGCCTGGCCGCCCGTCTGGGTGGGGTCCCACACGGACACGACGACCGTGTTGGTGCCGCCGTTGAGCAGAGCGGTGATGTCGTACGAGAAGGAGTCGTAGCCCCCGCTGTGCGTGCCGCCCGCCTGGGTGCCGTTGACCCAGACCGTGGTACGCCAGTCGCTGGCACCGAAGTTGAGCTGGACGCGGCGGCCGTTCCAGCCGGCGGGAACCGTGAAGGTGCGCTTGTACCAGAGCTTGTCGTTCTGGGTGATCTTGCGCTGGATGCCGGAGAGCGCGGACTCGGCGACGAACGGCACCCGGATCTGGTCGGTGAACGACGAGGGCTGGCCCGCGTCCGCCGAGGTGACCGCGAAATCCCAGATGCCGTTGAGATTGGCCCAGTCGGGACGGGTGAGCTGGGGGCGCGGATACTCCGGCAGCGGATTGTCGACCGGGACCTGGTTCGTCCACGGGGTGGTCATGGGGGAGGGCTTGGGCGTCCACGCGGCCGGTGCGGCGGGTGCTGCCTGAACGGTGCCCGTGGCGGTCAGGGCGGCCGTGCACACCAGTGCGAGGGTGGCGAGCGCGGTGGTGATCCGCCTCGCCCGCTGTCTCAGCCATGCTGCCCAGGGGCGTGGGGCCGGGGTGGTGCTGCGCATCGTGACTCCTTGGGATGTCGGGAGGCAAGGACGTGCACGTACGAAAGGTCCGGACGACGGACGCCGACCGGGCTGACCGAGAGGTCGGCGGCTCGTCGTCTCGGTCTGTACAACGTTGGAAAGAGCGGTAGTTGGCATGACAGCACGACACCGACGGCCTGTACAGGTACATGACACGATGAATTGGGGGGCATGGCGTGGAGCTGCCGTCATCCGTCCGGCCGATGGAGTGTCAGTGCCTGCCCCTACGGTGTGAGCAGTGGGACCCGCCGGAGAGACCGCGGGCCCGCCCTGGGAGGGGTCTGCCATGTCTACCGAGTCCGCGTCGACGACGTATCTGGAGCTGTCGCAGGAGGACGGCGCCGCGCACAAGTTCTACGAAGTGGCCGTCGACGGCCCGGTGGTGACGGTGCGGTACGGGCGGATCGGTGCCGCCGGGCAGACCCAGACGACGACGTTCCCCACGGCGGACAAGGCGCGGTCCGCCGCGGCGAAGAAGGTGGGGGAGAAGGTCCGCAAGGGCTACGCTCCGGCGGTCGCGGGGCAGCGCGCCCCGCGAGCGGTGACCCGGCGTCAGGTGTCCTCGGCACCCTCCACCGCGCGCGCCGTGGCCCCCGTGCTGTGGCGGTTCCGCACCGGGTCGTCGGCCTTCGGCATCCACGTCGACGACGACCGCTGCTGGGTCGGCAATCAGGCGGGCGACGTCTTCACCCTGGACCACGACGGCGGCGTCCTGGCGCGCTTCAGCCTGCCGGACGGCGTGAAGTGCCTGGTCGCCGACGATTTCTGGATCTACGCAGGGTGCGACGACGGCCGGGTCTACGACCTGTCCTCGAAGCTGCCGTTCGCGGCGTACGACGTCGCGGCGGACGTCGACATCTTCTGGCTGGACATCCACGAGGGCGTCCTGAACGTCTCGGACCGCGAAGGCCGGCTCACCGTCATCGACCACGAGGACGAGCACCAGTGGGCCCGCCGCAGCCAGGGCGAGCACGCCTGGATGGTCCGCGCCGACGACCGTGGCGTCTACCACGGCCACCAGGGCGGGGTGACCGCCTACGCGCCCGACGGGACCGGCGAGTTGTGGCACACGCCGACCCGCGGCGGTGTCCTGTTCGGCTGGCAGGAGGAGGACGCCGTGTACGCGGGAACCGCGCATCGCGCGGTCCAGCGGCTGTCGAAGACGACCGGCAGGGTCGAGGCCACCTACGCCTGCGACAGCGCGGTGTACTCGTGCGCCACCTCGCCCGGCGGCCGGTTCGTCTTCGCCGGCGACGCCTCCTCGTCGGTCTACTGCTTCGACCGGGACGGCACTCGCCTCTGGAAGCTCGGCACGGGCGGCGGCTCGGCGCTGTCGATGCAGTACCGCGACGACCGGCTGTACCTGGTGACCACGGACGGCTCGCTGGTGTGCGTGGACGCGAGCGAGGCGGCCGTCTCGGCGGCGCAGCAGGGCACGGTGCCGGTGGCGCGGGACGTCAAGCTCGCCGAGGCCCTGCCGACCTACGCACCGGTCACGGCCGCGGCCGCGATGGCGACCGTCTCCCGGGCGCCGGCCGGAGCGATCGTCGTCGAGTGCGTCCAGACGACCGGCCGACTGCGCGTCCACGTGGTGTCCGAGGGCTACGACTCGTCCTGGAACGTCCAGTTCCCGCGCACGATACGCGAGCCCGGAGCCCGCTATGTCGTCGACGCCCTGCACGCGGCGGCCGGCGGTTTCTACCGGGTCCGCGGTGACATCCGCCGCCTGCTGTGACCAGTTCACCGGGCGGGACCGCTGGTCAGGACCCGGCCGGACCGGCCGGGCCCCCGAGATCGAGGACGGCCTTGCCGTGGAGGCGGTGGCCGAGCAGCGCTTGTACCGCCTCGGTGTGTCGCGTCCAGGCGCCGCGCCGGCTGATGCCCGGATCCAGGCGGCCCGCGGCGATCTCCGCGGCCGGCCACGACAGGTCCGCGGAGAAGTCGGCGGTGGGGTCGCCGACGAGGTAGAAGGTGCGGATCGACCGGTCGTGGCGCCCTTCGTCGCCCTGCAGGGCCTCCGGCGGCAGCACCGCTGGGGCCTCGGAGGATCGGCCCACGCTGAACAGGGTGCCGCCGACCGACAGGCAGGCGAAGGCGTCGACTGGGACGTCTGTCTGGAAGTCCTGGACGGCATGGAGAAGTCCGGGCCGCTGGCCGACGTCTTCCTCGGCGCCATGCTGGCCACCCTGGAGCGCATGGACGAGGACTGGTACCGGCGCTTCCCGCTCACGCTCCGGCTGATCGCCGACTCGCCCGCACTCGACGGGTACTCGCTGAGGCACTGCACCGAGGTCCAGGCCGAGATCACGCGCCGACTCGGTGGGCACAACCGCCTCGAACTGCGGCTCCTCATCGAGTTCTTCGTGGCCGCCTGGCGCTGCGCCCCGGACGAATGGCTGCCCGACTGCACACCGGGCGAACTCCCCGCGCTCCTGCGCCGGGTCTGCTCAGCCATGGACTCCACTTTCAGCCTGGAGGCACGAGCCCGTTCGGTGCGGTGCGCGTCCCGCTGATCCGGTGGATCTCCTCCACCGGGTACGGGGTCTGCCTGCTCCGGTGCTGGAACGTGCGGTTGAAGTCCGAGATCAGGGCGGCGATCGGCGCGTGCCGGGCGATGAGCGCCGCGGCCCCCTCCGGGATGCCTGCGGGGTGCTTGCCCTCCGCGTAGGCACGTATCAGCGCGTAGCGGCCGTCCCGGTCCTCCGGCCGGAATCCGCACAGAGCGGTGACCAGCCAGTTCACCAGGTAGGTGGCGGTGTAGCAGCGGTCGTAGGCCTCATGCCGGTCGAAGAAGTCGCCCTCGTCCCGCGACAGTTCGAACCCGGAGGAGACGGCGAGGCCGTAGTCCGTGAAGTAGAGGCGCCGGCCGTCGGTGAGGATGTTCTCGAAGTGCGCGTCGAAGTGCAGGAGTCCGCGGCTGTTCATGAACGAGGTGCCGGCTGCCAGCTCCCTCTCCACCATGGCGCAGGCCCGGTCGGCGGCTTCGCCACCCGCTTCGTCACCCGTTTCGACCTGGGTGCCCAGCCACTGGTGCAGGTTCTGCGGGATGTACTCCAGGAACAGCGCGACACTCGCCGAGGACTGCTGGAGTGCCTGGATGCGGCGGCGCACCCGCGATCCGCCGCCCCAGTAGGCAACAGCCCGTTCGACGTCGGCCAGTTCCTCGGGCAGGGGCGTCGCGTCGGGCAGCACCCGCCAGTGGTACATCAGGGGAAAGCCCTCATGTTCGGCCGACAGCACCCAGTCCGTCGTCATGGTGTGCACGGCGAGTTCTCGCCAGGCCCCGAAGCCGGGCCCGCCGAGGGCGCCGATGCCGTAATGGCAGAAGACGGGCAGCTCGAACAGGTTCGCCGTGGAGCGGACATGCTCAGGTCGCCTCTCCAAGTCCGTGAGGGGCACCCGCTTCACGAAGACCGGGGTTCCGGCGACCTCCAGCAGGGCCGACGTCCCGCCGATGCCGGAACCGAGGGGCACGGCCGTGTCCACGAGGTCACGCAGGGCGCGATCGCCGTACAGGGCCAGGGACTCGGAGACGGCGCCATGGGCGGTCAGCCGCGCACCGCGTGACATGTCAGGGCACTTCACTGCGGCCTCCGTCCGAGCGCGGACCTCGATTCTGCACCGGCCGCGCGGTCGCGACCCCACTTCGACGGAGTCTTCCGACGGAGTCTCCGGCGCGCCGCCGGGCCCGCCCACGCGGCGTAACGGCCTATTGATCAACAGGAGTTCTACGCTTTCACCTGAACGTCGATACTGGCGGTGTGAGGAAAACGTTGTCACACCTCACGCCGGCCCGGGTGTAAGGATGGGTCAGAATGGCCGGTGCGGTCCAAGATGTCGGTATGCGTGTGGTGGTAATAGAGAGCATCCCCCTGATTCTGGGTGGATTGCGTTCCGCTCTCGAAGGGGACGGGATCACCGTCGCCGCAGCGACCCACGACCCGCAGACCGGAGTGCGTGCGGTCCGGCAGGAAAAGCCCGATGTGGTCCTCGTCGACCTCGACCTGCCCGGCCGCGCGGGAACCCGGCTGCTCCAGCAACTGCGTCGGCAGTATCCGGCGCCGCGGCTGATCGCCTCGGTGTCCCCGGAACGCGACGATGACAGCCTGTTGTTGACAACGTTGTTGGCGGGGGCCACGGGCTATCTGCTCAAGACCGCGGAGACGGTGGACCTGCTCCGCACCGTGCGCGCCGTGCAGCGGGGATACGTCACGCTGGGCCCGCGGGCCGGCGGTGAACTCTCCGCCCTGCTGACCCGCCTGGCGGAAGTCGACGGAACACTCCCGTTCCCGGTCCTGACCGACCGGGAACGGGAAGTGCTGCGACTGGTCTCGCTCGGCTACGGCAATCGCCGCATAGCGCAGGAGCTGTTCATATCGGAGAAGACCGTGCGCAATTACGTCTCGGCCATCCTGCCGAAGATTCATGTGTCGAGTCGGCTTGAGGCCATTGTGTCCGCACGGCTGGCCGGCCTGGAAACGGCCGGCCCCGGCACGGGCTCCGCGGGTACGTAGCCGCGCCGGCGGCCCGGGACTTGAACGGCCGCTCCTGAGAGGGCCGTTGACCGAACGAGAAGCGTCACACGTCGTGGGTGACGAGGCCGGCGGCCACGAGCCGACGCACGCTGTCGCTCACCTGCCGGCCGACCTCATCCGAGCCGGCCGGAAGACCGGCCGCTCGGGCGTAGGCCGTGTGCACCGAGCCGAGGTCACGCCCGTCGCACAGGGAGTAGACCGTCCACGAGCGCGCGTTCAGCCAGTGCATCCGGGCCGACTCCGCGGGGCTGACGATGAGTTGCCCCAGGCCGGGCAGCGCGGTCGCGTCCACCGGTGTGACGCGCTGAAGAGTGCCGTCGGGGAGAATCTCCGGCAACTGCCCCGACGACTGCCCCGGCCGCGCTTGAACGGTCGGCCCGGCGGCGCGGTCAGGGGGCCGCGGCGCGTCGTCGTCCACCAGACGCAGCGCGGTGAGAAGCCAGCGGGCGAACCGGTGCCCGTTCTCGGTGAGTGACTCCTCCGGCAGCGACAGCATGCACTCGGCGAGGTAGCGGGCCCGTTCCACGCTGGTCCGGTACTGCCCGCTCAGGGCGGCGGGGGTGCCGGGGCTGGGCTCGTCGAGATCCTCGGCCGACGGAGGCGCGCCGAACCTCTCCCGGACCGCTTCGTCCGCGGCGTCCGCCGCGGCCCGGAAGACCAGCAGATGCACGTAGAAGTGCAGGGCGACGATCACTCGGATGACCGTCCAGGAACCGATCCGCCACGGGATCGGCACGCGCTCGGTGGCGTTCCTCACCACGGAGCCGGTACGGAGCGCGTCGAAGAGCTTGAGGTGGGCGCCCTCGTGCAGCAGGCTTTCGGCGGCGAGCCAAGGGGACGCGCAGCGTTCGGGCGCCAGCAGGACCGTCGACGGGAGCGGGTCGCCGCCGGACATGGACTGCAGGGGCCCTTCCTCGCTCTCCCGGTGGGTGAAGCCCACCATGGTGACGTGCCCGAGTACGCCGGCTCCCGCGGCGGGCAGCAGCGTGGCGAGGAGTTCCGCGCCCTCTCGCAGGACGGTACGGACGCCGTCCGTCGGACTGACCGGGCCTGCCGCCCGGCTGTCGCCGAGCGCGTCGCGGTACAGCTCCATGAGGCGCTCGGCCAGCATCTCCTGCGAGCTGTCGTGCGGCGCGGGTTCGGTCAGCACCCAGGCGTCCCCGAGCCCGGGCCAGGCACGCCGGTGCGGATGGCTGAGGGCTTCGCAGGGCCCGGTGGAGTGCAGGACGGCCGTCGGGCCGTTCGTCGTCGGGCCGGCCGCGTGGTCGCGGGCGTACAGGCCGAACGAACTGTGTTCGAGCCGGCCGCTCTCCAGCAGTGCGAGGTCGACCTCGAAGCAGTTGCGCAGCACCGGGTCGTACAGCAGCGGGCGGAGGCGTTCGTCGGATGCCGCGGCCGTCCTCCGCAGCACGTCCGCTGCTTCGCCGTCATGCCGCGCCAGCATGGTCAGACCCAGCCGGAAGCGGGCGAGGTTGCGTTCGCCGATGGCGGCGGAGTCGCCGAACTGCCGGTCGGCGCAGAGCATCGTGTCGGCCTGTGCCACCCGGTCGGTGACCGGCTCGGCGGCGGAAGGTGAAGCGGGCAACGACGGACCGTCCTTCGGAAGCTGGCAGCGGACAGGAACCTGACGCACCGGCAGCGGCACCGGGCCCTTTCCCGGGCCCGGTGCCGTGCCGGACGCGCCGTGTGTCAGGCGGTCCGGACCGCCTGGTACGACGGAAGCCAGGCGCGCTCCTCCGGTGCGTCGACAGCGATCTCCGGTGCTTCGTCGTCGAGGTATGCCTGCGGAGCCAGGTCGGGGGTCTCGATGTGGTCTACCAGCATGTCCGGTCCCTTCGGTCAGCATTGGGCGGAACGAGCCCGGGCGGGGTGGGTGACACCCTGCCCGGAACATCATCTTCCGCCACCGGGGTCCCGCACCGATGGGACGGATGTCCCGAATTTTGTCCCACGCCCCGACAGACACACCAACCCCGGCAGACACAGCGGAACTTGAGGCGTGCGGGGTCAGGTGACGATCTCGTGGGAGGCCATGTCGGCCAGCGTCCACTCCTCGACCTCGGCGAGGTGGAGCGCGGCGGCCTCCTGCGCGGCCGCCACGTCGCGGGCGGCCATGGCGTCGAGGATCTCGATATGGCGTTGGGTGGAGCCGGCCAGCCGGTGCGGACCGGTCGCGCCGAGCACGCGCAGCCAGTAGACGAACGGCTCGACGCTCTCCCGGGCCGTGATCAGCCGGCTGTTGCCGGTGAAAGCGATGATCTCGCCGTGGATGCGGGTGTCACTGGCGAAGAAGGGCTCGTAGTCGCCCTGTTCGGCGGCGCGCAGGGCGGCGACGGCCTCGTCGCGCAGGTCGGTGATCTGCTCCACGGGCATCGTCTCCGCGGCGACGCCGGTCGCCAGCCACTCCAGCCCTTTGCGCAGTTGGCACACCTCGTGGACGTCCTGCCGGGTCGGCCGGGTGACGAAGGTGCCGGAACGGGGACGGGTCTCGACGAGCCGGTCGTGTTCCAGGCGGGCCAGGGTGTCGCGCACGGGGGTGCGCGACACACCGAACTCGTTCGCCATGGCCTGCGGGTCCAGGCGTGAACCAGGCGCGTACACACCGGTGGTGATCCGGTCGCACAGGATGGAGTAGAGCTGCTCGGAGATCGACTCCACGATCAGGGGAGTGGTCCCGCGACGGCTGCTGACGGACGTGGTGGCCATGGTCGACCCTCTTCTCGGGCGGTCGTCGCGTGGCAGCTCCCTGGCGCTGGACATGCGACATCTAATCGATCAGGTTAGCGGCTCGCAGGGCGGTTCCGATGCGCTCGCGCTCGGCCGAGGTGGCGGGCTTGAAGGGCCGGCGGGGAAGGCCGGGGGAGCGGCCCTGCAGTTCCAGAGCCGCCTTGAGGGTGGCGGGCAGGTTGGGTGCGTCGATGGCCCGCCAGACCGTCAGGATCCGCTCGTGCAGCTCCAGTGCCCTGGCGTGGTCGCCGGCCTGGACCGCGTCCCAGAGCTCGACGCTGAGCTTCGGCGTGACGGTCGGGATGGCGGCGAGGGCGCCGTGGGCCCCCATGACGAACGCCGGGTAGTGCAGGTCGTCCAGGGCGGCGAGCACGGTGAACCGGTCGCGCAGCCGGTGCAGCAGATCGGCGAGGAGGTGGATGTCGCCGCCGGACTGCTTGACCGCCACCACCTGCGGCACGTCGCTGAGCATCTCGATCGTGTCGACCGGGACCAGCGCCCAGGGCACCACGTTGTAGAGGACGATCGGCAGGTCGGTGGCCTCGCCGATCTCGCGGTAGTGCGCGACGGTCTCCTCCGGAGAAGGGGCGAAGACGTAGTGCACGGGCGTGACCTGGAGAGCGTCGACGCCCACCTCCTTCAGCGCCAGGGAGTACCGCTTGGCCTGGGCCGTCGAGTTCTGGATGACCCCGCCGATGACCGGAACCCGGCCGGCCACCTCGTCCACCACGGTCGCGCAGATCGCGGCACTCTCCTCCAGGGAGAGCGTCTGGCCCTCGCCGGTGCTGCCGCAGGCGCAGATCGCCGTCACGCCCTGGCCGAGGAGGTACTTCACCTCACCCCGCAGCAGGCCGAGGTCCACCTCGTCGTGCTCGTCGAACGGTGTGACGACGGTCGAGATCATCCCGCCGAGCTGGATGTCCTTCACGTGACCTCCGGGGTGTTGCCGCAACCTCAGTGCGGATGTAATGTCTGATGCATCAGATGTTAGCACGCGTTCCCTGGTCAGGAGAACCGTGTCTTTCCGGACACGGCCGGTGCCGAGGCAGGATCAAGAGCAGAGGGCACCGACCACGTCATCCGAGCCGCATCGCAATGGAGCGAGCATGCCCGTCCCCGACAAGACTCCGGACTCCCCAGACTCCCCGGATTCCCCAGACTCCCCGGATTCCCCGGCGTCCCTGCGCAAGGTCGTCACGGCCAGCGCCCTGGGCACCACCGTGGAGTACTACGACTTCACCCTGTACGCCACCACGGCCGCGCTGGTCTTCGACGATGTCTTCTTCCCCGACGCCTCGCCCCTGATCGGTACCCTGGCGGCCTTCGCCACGTACTTCGTCGGCTACGCGGCCCGCCCACTCGGCGGCATCTTCTTCGGCCACTTCGGCGACCGCCTCGGCCGCAAGAACGTACTGATCATCACCATGCTCATGATGGGCCTGGGCACCTTCGCCATCGGCCTGCTGCCGTCCTACGACAGCATCGGCATCGCGTCCCCGCTGCTCCTCGTCCTCATCCGCCTGATCCAGGGCCTGGGCATGGGAGGCGAGTACGGCGGCGGCGTCCTGATGACCCTGGAGTACAGCCCGGCCCACCGCCAGGGCTTCTTCACCTCGCTCGTACACATCGGCACCCCCGCCGGCGTACTGATCCCCGTCGGACTGGTGTCCGTCCTGGACGCGACCCTCTCTACGGGAACCTACGACTCCTGGGCCTGGCGCCTGCCGTTCCTGGCCAGCATCCTGCTGGTCGGCGTGGGCATCTGGATGCGGCTCAACATCACCGAGAGCCCGGAGTTCGTGAAGATGCGCGCGGACCGGGAGGTGCAGAGCCTGCCGGTGCGCCAGGTCTTCACCCGGCAGCCCGGCACGGTCTTCTTCTCCGTCCTCGCGAAGATCGCCGAGAGCGGTCTGTTCAACATCTACTACGTGGTGGCCATCACCTACGTCACCACCGAACTCGATCTGCCCAAGGGCCCGGTACTGCTGGCCGTCCTGGTGGCCTGCGCCGTCGAGTGCTGCACGCTGCCGTACTTCGGAGCACTCTCCGACCGCATCGGCCGACGCAAGGTGTACATCGCGGGAGCCGTCTTCCAGGCCCTGCTGGCCGTCCCCTTCTTCCTGCTCATCGAGACCGGCCACTTCTGGGCCTACACGCTCGGCATGACGCTCGGCCTCGGCGTGGGACACGCCGCGATGTACGGAGCCCAGGGCGCACTGTTCTCCAACCTCTACCCTGTCAACGTCCGCTACACCGGCCTCTCCGTCACCCAGCAGATCGGCGCCACACTCGGTGGCGGACTCTCCCCGCTCATCGGCACCGGACTGCTCTCCGCGGCCGGCGGCCACTGGAGCTGGCTGATCGTGTACTGCGTCGGCGTCGCCGTTGTCTCCGCACTGGCCGCCACCAGGCTGGGCCGGGGCGAGGCACCGTCCATCCTCACACCGCGCACCCTCCCCAAGGCCGTCGTCCCCGAAAGGACCTCCGCTCCGTGAACCGCCTCTTCCTGCCCGCCGACAACGCCGTGGAACGGGCGCTGCAGGGCCTCGCCCTGACCCATCCCGACCTGCTCGAACTCCACCGCGATCCGCTGTACCTGACCGGCCGCCGCCGCAACCCCGCCCGGCGCGTCGGCCTCGTCTCCGGCGGCGGGTCGGGCCATGAACCCCTGCACAGCGGCTTCGTCGGCCCCGGCATGCTCGACGCGGCGGTCCCCGGCCGCGTCTTCGCCTCCCCGCACAACCGTCAGATCCACGAGGCGTCGAAGAAGGCCGCAGGACCCGACGGCGTCCTGCACATCGTCAAGAACTACACCGGCGACCGCATCAACTTCGGGATCGCGGCCGAACGCCTGCGAGCCGACGGCATCCCCGTCCGCCGCGTCCTCGTCGACGACGACCTCGCCACCGACGACGCCTCCACCGCCACGGGCCGCCGCGGCACGGGAGCCACCGTCCTCGTGGAGAAGCTCCTCGGCGGCGCGGCGGACACCGGCCTCGGCCTCGACGAACTCGCCGACCTCGGAACCCTGTTCGCGGATGCCTCACGCAGTGTGGCCGTCGCCGCGCGGGCCCAGACCTCACCCTCCCGGGGCGGCGAAGCGTTCGAGCTCCCCGACAACACCCTTGAGTACGGCGTCGGCATCCACGGCGAGCGCGCCGCCGAAGCCCTGCCCAACCCGGGCCTGGAAGACCTCGTCGCCCATATGACGGACCAGGTGCTCGGCGCCCTGCCGCACGCGGCCGACTCCGTTCTGCTCCTGGTCAACGGACTCGGCGCGACCACCCTCCTGGAACTCCAGGCCGTCCACGCCCTCGTCTGCGAGGCGCTCGACAAGCGCGGCGTGCACATGGCGGGCCGCCTCGTCGGCACCTACGTCCCGGCCCTGGACATGAGTGGCTTCTCCCTCACCCTCACCACGCTGGGCGCCGGATGGCTCGACTTCTGGAACAGCCCGGCCCACACGCCCGCCTTCACCGTCCTGGAGCCCACCCGATGACCGCCGACCAGAAGCTCGTGCTGCTCACCTACGCCGACGCCGCCCGCACCGCTCACGACGTGCTGACCACTCTCGACCAGCACTCCGGTGACGGCGACTTCGGCGACAACCTCCTCGACGGGCTCGACCGGGTCCGCGCGGCACTGGACGCCCACCCCTCCGAACCGGCCTTCCACCTCGCCGCGACCGTCTTCCTCGACGAGGTCGGCGGCACCAGCGGCCCGTTGATCGGACTCCTCCTCCAGGAGATCGCCCGGGGACTGGCCGCCCACACCGACGACCGGGAGGGCTGGCGGGCCGGCGTGAGCGAGGGCCTGGCCGCCATCCAGCGCGTCGGCGAGGCGGAGCCCGGCGACCGCACCATGGTCGACGCACTGGCCCCGGCCCGGGACGCCTTCGAAGCCGGGGCGTCCTTCGGCGCCGTCGCCGACGCGGCACTCACCGGCGCGCGGAAGACCGCGGACCTGCGGGCCCGTCGAGGACGCGCCTCCTACGTCGGCGACCGGGCACTCGGCGCCCCGGACCCCGGAGCCATGGGCGTGGCCCTGCTGTTCTGGTCCCTCGCCCACGTCGCGGGACAAGGAGACCGACTGCCGGACCTGCCGAACCTGCTGTGAGCCGAACCGGATCCTGTACGCAGCGGGCTCGAAGCCGGTACGCCCGTACGCCGGTACGGGGACCGGTCGCTTTGCCGTGTGGCCCGTGGGGTGGGGTGGCTGGAAGGCCCGCATGTTTGCGTAGGCTGTCCTGGTGTCAGCTGCCCGTCTGCGTCGCGTTGCCGTTCTTGTGCTGGAGGGGGCGAAGCCGCTCGATGTCGGCATCCCCGCTCAGGTGTTCACCACCCGGGCGAGCATGCCCTACGAGGTGCGGTTGTGCGGCGCGGCACCTGGCCTGGTGACCGGCGGTGACGGCCTTTCGTACCATGTCGCCGACGGCCTGGACGCGCTGGAGTGGGCCGACATCGTCTTCATCCCCGGCTATCGCTTCCCCGGCCGTGACGATCCGCCGCCGGCCGTCGTCGACGCACTGATCGCCGCGCACGGCCGGGGCGCCCGGCTGGCCGCCATTTCCACGGGCGCCTTCGCGCTCGCCGCGACCGGCCTGCTGGACGGGAAGCGCGCCACGACCCACTGGCACTACACGCGGGCGCTGGTGGCCCGCTATCCGCGCGTCCGGGTCGACGAGAACGTCCTGTTCGTCGACGAGGGCAGCATGCTGACCTCGGCGGGCGCCGCCTCGGGCATCGACCTGTGCCTGCACATCCTGCGCGGTGACCTCGGGGTGGCCGCGTCCAACCGCGCGGCCCGGCGCCTGGTCGCGGCGCCCTACCGCAGCGGCGGCCAGGCGCAGTACGTACCGCGCAGCGTGCCCGAGCCGCGCGGCGAACAGTTCGCCGCCACCCGGCAGTGGGCGTTGCACCGGCTCGGCGAGCGGCTCACCCTGGACGTGCTGGCGCGGCAGGCCGCGGTCTCACCGCGTACCTTCTCCCGGCGCTTCGTCGACGAGACGGGGTACACGCCGATGCAGTGGGTCATGCGGGCCCGTATCGACCTGGCCCGCGAGCTGCTCGAACGATCGCAGCGCAGCGTCGAGCAGATCGCCACCGACGTCGGTCTGGGCACGGGCGCGAATCTGCGGCTGCACTTCCAGCGCATCCTGGCCACCACACCCAGCCAGTACCGGCGCACCTTCGCCGCGGGCGACTAGGGCAGGACCGGTCCACTCGTTCAGGGTGGCGCGAGCAGGGTGGCGCGATCCTTTTGAACCATGGCAATCCCGCCACTGTCAGCGGCGGCCGGGGCGAGCGAGCCTGGTGGCGAACCGAAGGGACACCACTCATGACTCGCATAGCCATCAACGGATTCGGCCGCATCGGACGCAATGTGCTGCGGGCGCTGATCGAACGCGACAGCACCCTCGACGTGGTCGCCGTCAACGACCTCACGGAGCCGGCGACGCTCGCGCGGCTGCTCGCCTACGACACGACGTCCGGCCGGTTCGGCCGCCCGGTGAGCGCCGACGGGGACGAGCTCGTCGTCGACGGCCGTCGCATCAAGGTGCTCGCCGAGCGCGAACCCGCGCAACTGCCGTGGGCCGCACTCGGTGTCGACATCGTCCTGGAGGCGACCGGCCGTTTCACGTCGGCCAAGGCGGCCCGTGCCCACCTCGACGCGGGCGCGCGCCAGGTGCTCGTCAGCGCTCCGTCGGACGGCGCCGACGTCACGCTGGCGTTCGGGGTCAACACCGACACCTACGATCCGGCCCTGCACACGATCGTCTCGAACGCCTCGTGCACGACCAACGCGCTGGCACCCCTGGCCGCGGTTCTCGACGACCTGGCCGGCATCGAGCACGGCTTCATGACGACGGTGCACGCCTATACCCAGGAGCAGAACCTTCAGGACGGTCCGCACCGGGACGCCCGCCGGGCCCGGGCGGCGGCGGTCAACATCGTGCCGACGACGACGGGCGCCGCCAAGGCGATCGGTCTCGTGCTGCCGAACCTGGAGGGCAAGCTGACGGGTGACTCGATCCGTGTGCCGGTTCCCGTGGGCTCGATCGTGGAGCTCAACACGACCGTCGCCCGTGACGTGACCCGCGACGACGTCCTGGCCGCGTACCGGACCGCGGCCGACGGACCTCTCGCGGGCGTCCTCGAATACTCGGACTTCCCCCTCGTGTCCTCCGACATCGTGGGCAACCCCGCGTCGTCGATCTTCGACTCGGCCCTCACGCGCGTGGACGGCCGCCATGTGAAGGTGGTCGCCTGGTACGACAACGAATGGGGCTTCTCGAACCGGGTCATGGACACGCTGGAGTTCCTCGCCACCCACTGACCGGAGTCCGCCCTGAGCCGGCGCCGTTCCTCCTGGCCCGGGACCCGCTCTCGCGAGCAGGCGCGGCTGCGGCCGGCACCTCCTCGTCGGGGACGCCGCCACCCTCGGTGTCCCCGGTCCGCGGTCCCCGGTCCGCGGCCTCCCGGTCAGACCGCCAGCACCGTGAGGAAGTCGTGCACGGTGGCTGCCACGGCGTCGCGGGCCGGACCCAGGTACTTGCGAGGATCCGTCAGCGTGGGCTCCTTCTCCAGGACGTCGCGTACGGCGCGGGTCAACGCGACGTTGAGCGCTGTTCCGACGTTGATCTTCACCATGCCGGCCCGGACCGCGGCACGGAGTTCGTCGTCGGGAACGCCGGACGAGCCGTGCAGCACCAGCGGGACCGGAACCGCTTCCCGGAGCCGTTCGATCAGCGCGTGGTCCAGCGACGCCGACCGCTCGGTCATGGCGTGGCTGCTGCCCACGGCGACCGCGAGGGCGTCCACACCGGTACGCGCCACGTAGTCGGCGGCCTCCGCAGGGTCCGTGCGCACCCCGGCGGCGTGCGCGCTCGCGGGGGAGCCGGGCTTGCCGCCCACATAGCCCAGTTCGGCCTCCAGCCAGAGCCCCGCCTCGTGCGCCCACCGTGCCGCCGAGGCGGTGGCGGCGACATTCTCCGCGTAGGGCAGTGCCCCGGCGTCGAACATCACCGAGGAGAAACCGGCGTCGGCCGCCTGGTGCAGCAACTCCACGTCGGTGACGTGGTCGAGGTGCAGAGCGATGTCGACCGTGCCCGACCGGGCCACCGCGGCCGCCGCCAGGGCGAGCGGCCCGAGCCGTCCTCCGTGATACCGCACGGCGTTCTCGCTGATCTGCAGGATCGCCGGCCGGCCGGCGGCCTCGGCGCCCGCCACCGTACCCTCGGCGTGCTCCAGGGTGATGACGTTGAAGGCGGTGACGCAACCGTGCTCGGTGGCGGCCCGGGCGACCAGCTCTCCGGTGGGAACCAAGGGCATGTGCGTACTCCTCGTACGGGGGACGTTCGTTCGGCCTGCGGTGTTCGTGTGCCGTGGCTTCGATCCGGCCGCCGTTCCGGTTCCGGTGGGGCGGCCGGATCGAAGTCGTCGGGGAGCGGGCCCGGCCTACGGGCTCGCCATCGGTGTGGACGGCTCCCGGTCTCCGGGTATCTCCTCACGCTTCTCGTCGGCGTACACCATCAGCGTCGACCCGGCGAGAGCGAGCACGATGCCTATCGCCCCCCATATCGTCGGCAGCGTCTGATAGACCATCAGTGACAGCACGATCGTCAGGACGGGCGCCAGGGCGTTGGTGATCGGCGCGACGACGCTGGCCTTGCCGCGGCTGAGCGCCATGACGAGGAACAGCGCGCCCACGGCGTTCAGCACCTGGGTGCCGGCGGTCAGTGCCGGAGCCTGCCACGGGGCGTCGGGAAAACCGCCCATCATTAGGACGGCGACCGGGACGAGCAGCAGACCGCTGATGGTCATCCAGCTGAACGTCGTCGCGTCGTTGACGCCCGCGAGGGCGGCCTTCCGCATGAAGAACGCCTGTGCTCCCCACGCCACGCAGATGAGGATGGCGAGCAGCAGCCAGGACCCGGTGCTGACCGAGCCGCCGGCCCCCGCGGGGATACTGATCAGCACGATGGCGATCAGCGCGGCGATCACTCCGGTGACGGCGAGCCTTCCGATCCGCTCCCGGAGCAGGGCCACGGCCATCAGGACGGTGATCACCGGGGAGAGCGAGACCACCGGGAAGATCAGGTAGGCCGGACCGTCGGAGAGCGCCTGGAACAGCAGGAGTTGACCGCCCGCTCCGGTGAGCCCCGCCGCGAGCCCGTAGGCCGCGGCGATCGGCCGGCGATCGAACCGCTCCCGGCGCAGTGCGAACGTGGCCGGGACGAGCATGGTGAGGGCCCAGATGACGTAGATCATCTCGTCCGGATAGCCGTACCGCTCGGTCGGCTGGCTGGAGAACGCCCCCCAGACTCCCCAGAACAGCACCAGCAGACCCGCGTAGAGGATCCAGGATCGTTTGTCACGCAGTGTCATGGCGGTTCTCCGTGGTGGTGATCTCCGAGGTGGAGCGCAGGGCGGTCAGGGCCGCGGGGCCGAGGGGGGAGCCGGCCAGCTTCGCCGCGTAGAGCGCGGCGCCAACCACCGGTTCGAACTGCGGCTGTCGTAGCTCGTACGTGGTCGCGCTGCTCCGCAGCGCGGTGGTGAAGGCGTCAAGCACGGCGGCCGAACGGAAGACGCCGCCGGAGTAGGAGACGAGGACGGACTCGTCGGGGGAGAAGTCCAGTCGGCGTCGCGCGCTGTCCACCAGCAGCGCCAGTTCCCTGCCGGCCTCGGTCAGGATGACGGCGGCCTCCGTGTCGCCCAGCCCGGCCGCCTCGCCGACCAGAGGACTCAGCGCGGCGATCTTGCTGCGGTGTCCCTGCCAGCGGTTGAGCACGACGTCGATCACTTCGAGGTCGGAGGTCAGAGCGAGGTGGCGGCGCAGCACCCCCGCGAGGGGACCCTCGGGGAGCCGGCCGTCGCTCATCCGGGAGAACACGTTCAGCGCCCGGGCGGCGATCCAGTACGCCGACCCCTCGTCGCTGAACAGTTCGCTCCAGCCACCGGTGCGGACGCCACGGCCGTGCCGCTCGCCGTAGGTCATCGAACCGGTGCCACTGATGACGTTGATGCCGTCCACCGCGCCGAGCGAACCGGCCCAGCCGCAGATCATGTCGTTGTCGCTCGCGTAGCGCTGGTGATGCAGCACCCGCCCGGGCGCGGCGTCCAGCGCGGCGACGTCGCCGGGGACCTCCCCGTACCCCGGCAGGCCGAGGAACGCGTGCTCGATGTCCGCGCGCTTGATGCCCGCGGCCTCGGTCACGGCCCCGATCCCCTCCTCCAGGACCCGTACGACGTGGTCGACGCCACCCGTGGCGTTGTCCCCGAAGTAGTAGGCGCCCTCCGCAAGGGCTCGGGCCCGGATGGTGCCCGCGCCGTCGATGAGACAGAAGGCTGTTTTGGTGCCTCCGCCGTCCACACCCAGAAACATCGTTGTTCCTCCGCTCGGCTTTCTCTGCACGCTGTTACGCGACGTCGTGCCGTCGCTCGGGGAGTGGGTGCACCGTCACGCCCCGCACCACGCGGTTCACCTCTCCGGAGGGGAACGGGTTGTCGGGTCGGATGCCCCGGCCAAGGGAGGAACGCAGCGCGATGAGCTGCGCACACAGGACGGCGGTCAGGGCGAGGGCGCTGTCGTCCGCGTCCCCCAGTCCGGGGAGCAGCCAGGTGTCGTTCCCGGGAACCCCGTCCGGTGACGAGGTGACGGCCACGACGCTGCCCGACGGGAGCCCCGCGCGCAGTTCGGCGAGGACGTCGAGGTCGTAGCGGCGGGTGTAGGGGTCGTTCGACACGTAGACGACGACGGCCGTACGGTCGTTCAGCACCGACTTGGGGCCGTGGCGGAAGCCGAGTGAGGACTCCGAGGAAGCGACGACCGTGCCCCCGGTCAGCTCCAGCAGCTTCAGAGCGGACTCGTGGGCCAGCCCCTTCAGCGCGCTGCTGCTGCCGAGGTAGACCAGTCGCTCCGGCTCACGGGCCAGCAGCGCGTCGATGCCCCGGTCCAGGCCGCCCGTCGTGATGTGCTCGGCCGCCGCGGCCGGAGCCTCGATGCCCTCGGTGGTGAGCGCGCCGAAGGCGAGCAAGGACGCCAGCAGCATGCTGGTGAAGCTCGACGTCATGGCGAAGCCCTGATCGTTCGCCGCGGCCGGCATGAGCAGGACGTGGGACGCGACGTCGGCGCCGTGCGCCCTGGCCAGCTGCCCGGCGCTGTTGCAGGTGATGACGAGGTGGTGCACGCGCGTCAGGACCTGCTCGGCAAGCCGGGTCGCCGCGACGCTCTCAGGACTGTCCCCGGACCGCGCGAAGGACACGAGAAGGGTGGGGACGTCGTCGGGGAAGGACGCGTGGGGATCGGCGACGATGTCGGTGGTGGACACGGCGTCCACGCGGCGGCCGGTGGCCCGGGCGATCGCCGCCCGGACGACCTCTCCGGCGAAGGCCGAGGTACCGGCCCCGGTCAGGACGATCCGCAGGTCCTTCTCGGCGAGCAGCGGTCCGAGGAAGGCGTCCAGCGAGTCCCGCCCGTCGGCGACGATCGTGCCGACCTCCCGCCATACGCCGGGCTGTTGGGCGATCTCCGCGACCGTGTGGTTGGCCCCGCTGCCCTGCGGCACGGTGTCCTGGGTGGTGGTCTTCACGCGTACTCCTTGTCGTGGGTGAGGCAGGCACGGTCGTAGTCGCGCAGGACGTCGCGGACCCGGTCGACGACCAGGTCCCGCGGTGTCGCGGCGAGTTCGCCGGTCCGGACTCGCCGGTACTGGTCGGGCAGGTGGGCGCTCAGCAGAGGAAGGGGTATGTCCAGGGCCGAGAGGTTGGTGAACAGACGCTCCTGCGCGGCGGCGATCTCGGGGTCGGGCCAGTAGTAGCGCATGCGGTCGCTGTAGCTGTAGTGCCTGGCCAGCCGCTGCTCGTCGGCGTCACCCTCGTAGTACCCCTGCCACCAGGAGGGTTGGTCGCGCATCCGGCGGTCGACCACCTCGGTCAGCCCGGACCGCGCCGCGGGCGCGACGAGTTGCTCCTCGACGGCGGTCAGCGCGAACAGCGCCTCGCGCAGGGCGAACGTGAGTCCGGGGCCGACCTTGAGCACGGCCCAGTGGTCCTCCACCAGGGCGGTCAGCCCGTCGACCGTCTGGTAGTCCGTCGAGTGGGCTTCGAAGACCATGCCGGGCTCGGCGGCCAGGACCGTACGCAGTTCGGCCGTCCGCTCGCGCCGGTAGTCGAACACCTGAAGGTGGTCGAACTCCACACCCGGCTGTACGACCAGGGCCATGACGCGGGGCCACGCCCCGGCCACACCGTGCGTCCCGAAAGCGTCCCGGTTGTGCTCCAGCGTCAGGCGCGCTGCCCGGGGGCTGGTGGCCGCCATGCTCTCCAGCGTCTCGTGCGCCCCGCCGGGCACCGGTACCTCCGTTCCGATGACATAGCGGAGGGCGGCGGCCGAGTCGCCCGCGGTCGCCTCGGCCACGCGCACCAGGCGGGCGGTGCGCTCGGCGACCAGGTCGTCGGTCAGCGGAGCGGGGTCGCCGGCGCAGGGGAAGCTGCAGTCGAGGTGGATCTTCGTGAAGCCCGCCCGGACGTACGCCGCGATGAGGGTGTCCGCCTCGGCCATGGCCTCTTCCGGGGGCAGCGCGCGCCATCGGTTGGGACCCAGGTGGTCTCCGCCGAGGACGACCCGGTCCAGCGGCAGTCCGTGCTCGGCGGCGATGCCGTGCACCAGCTCGCGGAAGTCCTCGGGCCGCATACCGGTGTAACCGCCGTACTGGTCCACCTGGTTGGACGTCGCCTCGACCAGGAGGGTGCCTCCCGACGCGAGCGCCTGGCGTACGGCTGCCTCGATGACCAGCGGGTGCGCCGAGCAGACGGAGGCGATGCCGTGCGACTCACCCGCCTTCTGGCGGCGTACCACTTCGTCCAAGGGGTTCCACATGATCCGCTCCAAGGTTCACCGAAGGGCGTGAGCCGTAGCTGGCGGCACGCCCCGGAGACATCACTGGAACGCTACTGGTCTTGACGTTGGCCGTCAATGGTCTCTTTCTGGTATTGCACTGGTCCGCTCTGGACTGGTATACATCTGGTATGCCTTCCTTGGATCACGCTCTCCCTCAGGGGCTACTGGGCGGAGACGCCCTGCCGCTGTACACCCAGATCGCCGGACGCCTCCTGGCCGACATCTCCGCGGACGGCGCGCGGCCCGGGGACCGCCTGCCGTCGGAGCGGGCGCTGGCGACCCGGTACGGGGTCTCGCGCGTCACCCTGCGCTCCGCGCTGAACGAACTGGCGGAGCGTGACGTCATCGAGTCCTCGCCGGCCCGCGGATGGTTCCTGGCCCAGGGCTACGGGCACGCGACCCCGGCCGCCCCGCCCTCACCGGCTCCGGCCGGGGAGCAGTCGGTCCAGGGCTTCGCCGACTACGCCGAGCGGCACGGCCTGCGGCTCCGGGACTCGGTCCTGGAGTCCAGGGTCCGGGCCGCCACGGTCCAGGAGTCCGAACTGCTGCGCGTCGGCCCGGGGGCGGCGCTCTTCGAGATGCGCCGACTCCGCTTCCTGGACGACATCGTCGTCGTCCTGGAGCACAACCGCCTGCCCCTGAGCCTGTGTCCGGAACTGGCGGACACCGACTTCACCGAGGCCACGCTCTTCGCCACCCTCCGCAGTGCCGACCCGCCGCAACTGCCCAAGGTCGCCGACTACTCGGTGGAGGCCCGGCATCCGGGCGAGGAGGAGCGGAGGCTGCTGGAGATCACCGACGCGACTCCCGTGCTCGTCGCCACCCAACTCGCGTTCAACCAGAACGCGCAGCCCCTCGAACTCACCGCGGCCGTGTACCGCGGAGACCGGTACCACTTCCGGGCGTCGATCACTGGGTGAGTCGCCGCGTCCGGCGGGGCATCCACCGATTCATCGCTATTCAAGGCCTAATAGTGATAAATCGTCAGGGAAGCTGGAGAGGAAGCCTCGGTGGAGAACAAGTTCGAGATCGACATCAAGGGTATCCGGGACGACGCGCGCGCCCATATGGAGAAGGGACCCGTGACCGGGACCTACGGGGCCGATCGGGAGCGCCTGATCGAGGTCCTCAACGAGGTCGTGGCGACCGAGGTGGTGTGCTACCTGCGGTATACGCAGCATGCGATCGCGGCAAGCGGAATCGACCGCGCGCAGGTGGCGGCCGAGTTCGCCGAGCACGCGAAGGAGGAGTTGCAGCACGGGCTGCGCGCCGCGGAGCGGATCAGTCAGCTCGGCGGGCAGCCCGACTTCGACCCGACGACGCTCAAGCAGCGGTCGCACACGGAGTACGTGACCACCGAGGACACGGACCTGAAGCGCATGCTGCAGGAGAACCTGGTGGCCGAGCGCATCGTCATCACCACCTACCAGGAGATCGTCCGGTGGATCGGTGAGAGCGACCCGACCAGTCGCCGCCTGATCGAGTCGATCCTGGAGGAGGAAGAGGAGCACGCCGACGACCTCACCGATCTCCTGGGCGTATGAGCCATCGTGAGACGCCCTGGACGCCCTGGACGCCCTGAACGCCCTGAACGCCCTGAACAACCTGGACATGCGTGACCCGAGGGTTCGGGCGGAGGCTCCCGAACCCGTCGGTCAGTCCGCGGGGCGCCGCAGGAACAGCTACGCGGAGAGAAATTCCCGTACCGGTGCGGAAGTCCTTGTTCAATCTTGCCGTCAATGATTCCGGGATCGTATTCTTCAGCGGGTCGGATGTCGCTTCGGGGGAGGTAATCGGTGAGCGTGAAACCGCAGGTGAACGAGCTCTGGAAATACATCGGTGAAAACGAGGTCAATGCGGAGCTGATCGGCGACCTGGCCGAATTCAAGCGAAGCGAGCTGATTTACCGGCTGACCTACTTCGATGTCCGGACGAACGGTGTCCGTTACCTGAAGACGCTCATCCGCAATCTGGCCGGCCAGTTGGATCCGGCGAGCTGGGAGCGGCTGCGCCGCACCACCGGGCGCGAGTTCGGGCGACCGTACTCCATCACGTACGACGGAGAGCCCGTGTGCCTGGACTACCTGCGGGCCGTGAGCGACCTGGAGTTCATTGAGAAGAACGTGGACCTCGACGGTGGGTGCGTTCTGGAGATCGGTGCGGGATACGGCCGTACGTGTCACACATTGATGTCGAACAAGGACATCGTCTCGTACGTGATCATCGATCTCCCGACCACCATGGCGCTCTCCCAGCAGTACCTGCGGGCGGTTCTGTCCGAGGAGCAGTTCGGCAGGATAAAGTTCGTTCCCATAGACGAGATCGAAGAATCTCTGGGGAGTGCCGAGTTCGATCTCTGCATCAACGTCGATTCGCTCGCGGAAATGAGCATCGAGACCTTCAGGTACTACCTCGCGCTGATCGCCGGGCGGTGTAGTTATTTCTACACGAACAATCAGGTCGGCAAATACGCTGACAAGAGCCTCGACGGTCACGCCCGCGGTGAGGATGCCGTCGCCCGCGCCCTGGACGCGGGGCCGTTGGTCGACGTGATCGATATCGACGACAACCGCGCGGTGCGCGAGCAGGCGCGCAAGTTCGTCGCGGTCTACTGCCCCGCCGCCGACTGGCGCTGCGTCGCCGACGACTGGGCCCCTCCCTTCACCTGGTACTGGCAGGCCCTGTTCCAGGCACCGACCACAGGACCGGCCGCCACCGACCGGTGATGCGGCGAAGGGGGTCAGCCTCCTTGCCGGTTGACGGGCGGGTCCATGAGAGGCAGGCGGGCGCAGCGTCGGCAGGACCGTGCCGAGGCCGCCACCAGGCCGTGTGACGCGGCGGCGAGTACGCCGGCGAACGCGAGCAGTATCCAGTTCGTGCCCAGCGCCGACGCGACGGCGAGCGCGAGCGTGGCGACGGCCATCGCCACGCTGCCGGTGGTGCCCGCCCAGGCGACGGTGAGGGGCAGCCGGTCCGGCGTCGGCAGCCATCGGGCGAGGGTACCGGTGGCCGCCAGCGTCGCCGCGGCGAGCAGCGCGGCGACGGTCGCGACACCGGCCAGGTGAACGGCCAGCAACTGGGCCGTGCGCGACAGTTGCCCGTCCCGGCTGTAGTCGGCGTTCAGCACCAGATACCAGCAGGCGATCACGAACGGGAGCGTGCACGCGACGGCCCGTGCGGTGTGCCGGGCCTGAGCGATCGTCAGCTCCCGCTGCCAACTCACCACGAGCTCGTCGGTGGTCCCGAACTCCCGCATCGCCTGGCGGGCGGCACGCTGGTATGTCAGCCCTTCGCGAGTGCGTTCCGAGACCGCGTCCGCGAGGCCCTCGCGCGCCTCCGCCACCATGCGCGCCTTGGCCCGCGCCGGGCCGTGCAGGGCAGCGGCCAGCGTGGCGACATAGTCCTCGACGGGATCGCTCTGCGGGCCGATGGCACTCACGTGGCGACTCCAGGCGGCTGGACAGGATTCAGGACGGAGCCGATCGCCGTGGTGAACTCCTGCCACGCCGTCCGCTCGCGTGCGAGAGTACGCTGTCCGGCGTCGGTGAGTTCGTAGCAGCGCTTTCGTCGTTCGCCGACGGACTGCCAGCTGCTGCGCAGCAGCCCGACGCGCTCCAGCCGGTTCAGCGCGGGATAGATCGTGCCCGTACGCAGTTCGAGGGCGCCCCCGCTGCGCTGCTGGACAGAGGTGATGATCGCGTATCCGTGCAGCGGTCCCTGTTCGAGAGCGGCCAGTAGTAGTCCGTCCAGATGGCCCCGCACCGCATCCTGTCTCATGAGTCGGCAGCCTACACAAACGGTCTCCGCGCGCCAGTGTGGAAGGGCGGCCGTTCCCGGGGAGAGTGTGTTCAACCGTTGCAGAACGGCACTTGAACTCCGGCCGCCGGCCGTCGGCCGCCGGCCGTCGGCCGCCGGCCGTCGGCCACCGGCCACCGGCCCCGGCGGCCCAGGACCCGGTGCCCGGGACTTCCGGGCGCCGGGTCCTGGGCCGGCAGTCAGGCCGTGGCGGCGTCGGCGGTGGTCACCTGGAGGAAGCCGCCCACGCACATGCGCTTGACGAGGCGGGTCTGGGCCGGGGTGAGGCGGCCGGCGATCTCCCCGTACTTGAGAGGGCCGCTCTTCAGCAGCTCCCACAGTTCGTCCACGCCGTCCCTGCGGACATCGGCGTCGATGGTCGTGCCGTGGGGGTCGTCCTCGGAGTAGATCCTCTTGCACGGCATCGTGGCACGCAGCGGTGACGGCGCCGAGGAGCTGTTGGTGAGGGGGTTGCGCCAGTACTCCGTCATGCCCTCCAGGACGAAGGGCGGGAGCTGGACGTTGGCGGGCGGGTTGGTGGCCTTGAAGCCCGGCACGAGCAGCGTGACGCTGTCCCGGACAGCCGTGCCGGGAGCCAGCGCGATGACGGAGGCGTCAGTGAGGTCCGCCGGCTCCGCCAGCGCGGTGGCGGCCAGGTACGGCCCGGCCGCGTCCAGGTCCTCGACCTTGCGGCTGCCGTGCGTCATGACCTCCAGCAGAGCGGGCTGGAACGCGGTGTTGAGCAGGGCGTCGAAGGTCTGCTCGCGGATGCCGAGGTCGGCGCCGGTCCCGCGCGTGCTCCAGTAGATGCTGTCGGGGTTGTTCTTCGCGATGGCGTGGTACCACTGGTCGATCATCAGGGCGAACGTCTCGGCGGTGCCGTGCCACTTGTCGTTGTAGTCCTTCCACAAGTGGCGCTGGTCGGTCTCGCCGATGCTGCCTTCGGCCGTCTTCTGCAGCAGCAGCGCGGCGGCCGAGGCCTGGGTGAGGGCGACGGCGACCCCGGACGAGAAGAGCGGGTCCACGAAGAAGGCGGCGTCGCCCACCAGGAGGTGCCGCTCGTCGTAGTCCGCGAACTCCTCGGCGACCCGCGAGTAGTTGGTGGCGGTGAGCATGCCGTCGGCGACGGGCACGGCGTCGGTGATCAGGTCCTTGAGGTACGGGACCTGGCGCACGGTGGCGAGGAACGTCTCCTGGTCGGTGAAGTCACGTCCGGTTTCCTTGAGGACGGCCGGGTTGGTGACGATGCCGATGGAGTGGGTGAGGACACGCCTGCCGTCGATGACCTTCGGTACGGGGATGTACCAGCACCAGCCGTCGCGGAAGGCGAAGCAGCCGATGGGCGAGAGGTTGTCCGCGGTGAAGATGTTCCAGTCGGCGGCGAGGTTCTGGGTCTGGTCGCAGTTCGTGAAGTGCTGCCAGATGGCGATGTTCTTGAAGTTGGAGAGCCAACTGCGCTTGTTGCGCGCGTTGGAGACGTTGCTCTGGCGTCCGGAGGCGTCGACGAAGTACGCGGAACGCACTTCGGTTCCGTCGCCCAGCCGGACAAGCCCGCCCAGGGCGCCTGGCTCATAGGCGGTGACGGCAACGCCCTGGAAGACCTCGACACCGACATCCGCGGCGTGGTCCAGCAGGATGTGGTCGAACTCGGCCCGGTCGACGTGCATGGTCCAGCGCAGCACGCCGTCCCGCTCGAAGGGCCCCTGGTCGAACAGGGCGACACTGGGCTGCTTCGGGTCCCAGGCGTAGACGCCGCCGAACTTCTTCACCCAGCACGCACTGGCGAGGACCTTGGCCAGCGCACCACTCTCCTGCAGTGCCGGGACGACGGGGTGCGCGAAGGACTCACCGATGTGCTCGCGGGGGAAGACCTCCTTGTCGAAGATCGCTATCCGCAGGTCGGTGCGCTGAGCGAGCAGGGCGCCGAGGGTGGAGCCGGCCGGGCCGCCGCCCATGATCACGACGTCGTAGTATTCCCGCACGTTTTCATACCTTTCATCCGTTTGTGGGTGGTTGTGTGGAGTGTCGTGGGAGTGGGGTAGTGGGCTGGGAAGGCGTGGTTCGGCTCGGACCTTGACGCGGGACGCATGTCCGGTGGTGTCTTGCCGGACCTTCTGCGGACTGTGGACCTTCTGCTGGCCGGCTGCCGTGGCAGCGCTCCGACGGCGATACGGCATGTCGGGCGCGGCGGCTCGCTGTTGTCACCGGCCGTGTGCTCGTCCCGCCCATCGGGTCGGGCACGGACGGGTGATGTGCCGCTGTGCGGTGGTGCGGGTCGGAGTGACCCCTACCGGCACGGCGGGGAAGTGGATGCCTGGTGTGTCGCACCGGGTGGTGCGGGAATCCGGGCGGTGCGTCGGAGCCAGTGGTCGTCCGCGCGTGCGCCGTCGCCGTGTCCGGTCTTCCCGGACAGATCCTCACGAACCATGATGCGACCCCCCGTCGCTCGCCCCTTCCTGAGGCGACGTCACGACGGTACGTGGGCAGAGGCTTTGGGTCCATGCGGGGCCGTGAAGATGAACGCTGTGCGCATGTGTAGGTGACCTACCTGTCGCTGACGTAGATGTGCTATCTATTGGTAGCCAATCTATCTAGGGTCCACTCCTGCCACTGTCGATGTCACCGTCGATGAACTGTCACCTGGAGGCACTTGTTGTGACCAAGGTCCTGCTGTCCGCGCACGTGCTCGGCGCCATCCTGGCTGTCGGGTCGATCGCTGTGGCAGCCTCGCTCTTCCCGCGTTACGCGAAGCAGGCGGTGACGGACGAGGACGAGGCGGGCGGGCGCGCGGCCGGTATCGCGCAGCTCCTGCACCGGGTCTGCCGCGGATACGCCGTCGTCGGGCTCGCCGTGCCCGTCTTCGGTCTCGCGACCGGTGCCAAGCTCGGAGTCCTCACCGACGCATGGCTGATCGCGTCGATGATCCTGACGGCGATCGCCGCCCTCATGCTGGCGGTGGTGATCCTCCCCGACCAGCAGCGGCTGCTTGCCATGCCGCGTCAGGGCACCGAGGCCGCCGGGCTGAGCGTGGCCGCGTCCCGGCTGACGATGGTCACCGGGATCTTCAACCTGCTGTGGTCGGTCGTCGTGGTCCTGATGATCGTTCGCCCCGGCTCCACGACGGGAGCGTGACCGGTGTGAGGGCGCTGCGTGTCGCGGCCGTCGTCGAGGCCGCCTCTCTCCTGATCCTGTTCATCAACCTGTTCACCCTTCATGCCGAGCCGATCACATCGCTCGGCGGGCCGGTGCACGGCACCGCCTACCTGGTCGTCATCGCGGTGACGTTCTCCGCCACCGTCAGAGGCGCCTCCGCGGGAGCGCGCCGGCGGTCGTTCGTTCCCGGTGTCGGCGGGATGCTGGTGCTTCAGCGGCTCCGGCGCCGTCCCGAAGCGGTCAAGGCACTCGCCGAGAGCGCGGTGCGGGAAGGCGGCCGGACATGACGGAGCACACCACCTCGGACCTGGCCATCCACGCCGTGGGCCTGGTGAAGTCCTTCGGTGCCAACCGTGCCGTCGACGGCGTCGACCTGACCGTCCGACAGGGCACCGTCTACGGCGTGCTCGGCCCGAACGGTGCGGGCAAGACCACGAGCGTGAAGATGCTCGCGAGCCTGTTGCGCCCCGACGGCGGCGAGGCGCGGATCTTCGGCCACGACGTCGTACGGGAGTCGGACGCCGTGCGCCGCCGGGTCAGCCTCACCGGCCAGTACGCCTCGCTGGACCAGGACCTGACGGGCATGGAGAACCTGGTGCTGCTCGGCAGGCTGACCGGACACGCGAAGAAGGGCGCACGGCACCGGGCCGGGCAGATCCTGGAGACCTTCGGGCTGGTCGAAGCCGCCGGCCGCCAGGTCAAGGACTACTCGGGCGGTATGCGCCGTCGCCTCGACATCGCCGCTTCCCTTCTCAACGCGCCCGATCTGCTGTTCCTGGACGAGCCGACCACCGGTCTCGACCCGCGCAGCCGTGCCCAGGTGTGGGAGATCGTCCGGGCGCTCGTCGCCCAGGGCAGGACCGTGCTGCTGACCACGCAGTACCTGGACGAAGTCGACCAACTGGCGTCCCGTATCGCGGTCATCGACAAGGGCAAGGTCATCGCCGAAGGCACCAAGGGGGAGTTGAAGGCGTCCGTCGGCGCCGGCGCTGTGCACCTGAGACTGCGCGACGCCGTGCAGCGGCCGGAGGCCGAGCAGGTCCTTGCCCTGACCCTCGGTGCCGAGGTGCAACGGGAGCCCGATCCACTGGCGCTGACCGCCCGCATCGACAACAACAGCGTCAACAGCAACGGCGACAACAACGGCGACGGTGACAACGGCGGCGACAACGGCGAGGGCGGAGCCGCCGGGCGGGCGTCCCGTGCCCTCGCGGAACTGGCCCGCCGCGGTATCGCGGTCGACAGCTTCTCGCTCGGCCAGCCCAGCCTGGACGAGGTCTTCCTCGCACTCACCGACCGGAAGGCGGAACCGGCTCCCTCAGGGGCCAGGAAGGAGGCCGCGGCGTGACTACCGCGACACCCGGCGACCTCGCCGGACGCAAGGACGAACTGCCTCCCGTCTCGACCGGGCCCCTCATGGAACTGCTCTCCATGGAACGACCGCCCCCGCCCGGTCCGCTCTCGGCCTCGCTCGCCTTTGGCTGGCGGTCGATGCTGAAGATCAAGCACATCCCGGAGCAACTCGCCGATGTCACCGTGCTTCCGGTGATGCTGGTGCTGATGTTCACGTACCTCTTCGGCGGTGCGCTGGCGGGCTCACCGCGCGAGTACATCCAGTACCTGCTGCCGGGTGTGCTGGTGATGTCGGTCGTGATGACCACCATGTACACGGGCATCGCGATCAACAACGACATCGACAAGGGCGTTCTCGACCGCTTCCGCATGCTGCCCGTCTGGCAGCCCTCGACGCTGGTCGGCCATCTCCTGGGTGACGTGCTGCGCTACTCGATCGCCTCGTCGGTGATGCTCGTGGCCGGCCTGCTCATCGGCTTCCGCCCGGAGGGAGGTGTGCCGGGCGTCGTCATGGGCGTTCTGCTCCTCATCGTCTTCGCCTTCGCCTTCTCGTGGGTGGGGACCATGTTCGGCCTGCTCGTGCGCGACGAGAGAACGGTGATTGGTGCCTCGATGACGGTGATCTTCCCGCTGAACTTCCTCAGCGACATCTTCGTCGACCCGCAGACCATGCCGGGCTGGCTGCAGAAGCTGGTCCACAACAACCCGATCACGCATGTGGCCTCAGCGGTACGTGGTCTGATGGAGGGCCGTTCGCCCGGCACCGACGTGCTCTGGACGCTGGGCTGGTCGGTTGCTCTGGTCGTGGTGTTCGGCTCCCTCACCATGAAACTCTACCAGCGTAAATGATCAGCGGCATGAATGATCACTGGCGCGAATCGGCCCCCGTGGCCGGTTTGCTCTGCTCTTCTCCGCTCTTCTCCGGTATTTATCCGTAGAGTGGCAGGACCCCTTCCCGGTTCTTGTTGACGATCGCATTCCATTTCTTTGAGCTCGGATCTTCCGGAGAAATGGAATGCGTTGCTTCATTTATTGCCGCCGCCCCGCCGCGTAATCTCCTTGCCTGCCCTGGGCCGGGGTTGTTAGCGTGCTGAGGTGTCACCATCGAAGCACTACGGGGGAACGCGGGGACTCGATGAGTAACAGTGATAGTAAGATTTCATTATCGCCAGTCCTGAATTCGGCGGCGCGCGCAGATGTACCGGTCGACTCGTTATCGCCCGGAGACTCGCCACGTATCAAGGGCCTGGACCAGGAGTACGTCGATATGCTCGTCGTACTGGACGAAGAACTTCCACCTATTGTCGTGCACCGGCCCACCGGGCGGGTGGTCGACGGAATGCATAGGCTTGCCGCAGCCCGTGCACGCGGCGACCGCACCATCAGTGCGTATCTCCTGGACGTGCCGGAGCGGAGTCTGTTCACCGTCGCGGTGAGCCTGAATGTCTCCCACGGCAAGCCTCTGACCCACAACGACCGGCTCGCGGCGGCCGTGCGGATCCTCAAGGAGAACCCGGCACTCTCGGACCGGTACGTTGCGTCCGTCGCCGCCCTGTCGCCTCGCACCGTCTCGCGGGTGAGGCGTTCAACTGTCGAAGTTGCGCATTTGAACACCCGGATCGGGCTCGACGGCAAACAGCGCCGCACGGACACGGACAGTGTCGCCAGCGGCCGGCAGTACGCGGGCGAGTTGATTCTGCAGCGCCCCGGCGTGAGCCTGCGCGAGATCGCCCAGGCCGCCGGGATCTCGCTCGGTACCGCCCACGACGTGAAGAGGCGTCTGACTCTCGGCCGCAGTCCCGTACCGGAGGGTCGTGGCGCGCGCTCCGATCCGCCCGAGGCGGGGGAGGCCGTCCAACGGCCGCAGCGACTGCAGCGGGAGACGGCAGACGAGCCCTTGGGGCGTGAGCCCACCGAACTGCTGGACCGGCTGCGCAAGGACCCGGCTCTGCGGCTCTCCCAGACCGGCCGTTTTCTGCTGCGCTGCTTCGCCGTCCAGGACGTCGATTCCTCCGCGTGGACGAGACTGGCCACGACGATCCCCCCGCACAGCGCCGGCGGGGTCGTCAGGCTGGCCCGGGCCTGCGCGGACAGGTGGATCCGGTTCGCCGACAACGTGGAGCGGGAGGCCAGGGCCAGGGAGCGCTCCGGAGCGAGCGTCTGAGGCGGACGTTTCGCTGATCTCCGGAGCTTCACTGACCTCGGGATCTCCGGGACCTCGGGGATCCCGAGGTACCCGGGGTTCTCCGAGGTCCCCGGGATCTCCGACTGAACGAAAAAGCATCCGGAAAACCTTCCTGTTCGGCCGTCAAGGGTGTGCAGAGTGCTGACTCTGCACACTCCGGCTTCATTGTCACCAATTCGCCGACGGCTTCTCTGGCGGTCCCTTTCCGTATCTCACCATACTTTCCGGGAACGGGATAAGAGCGTCGAACACGGCATGTACGTGCGCGTTTGTGGGAGTATTTTCGTGCGAGCGGCCGATTCGGCCTGCGGTGGAATCGCCGTTGCCGGATTCTCCCGGAAGGTCGAGAAGGCCGAGAGGGCCGAGACCGATTTCATGTCCGCACTTCCATGCATGAGAGCCTCGGTTTTCAATTGTCCGCGATGAACGCATCGCAGAAGGTGGAAATCATGACTGTCACAGACTCGGCCGGGCCGCCGAAGTATCCCTTCGGCACCGTTGTCCGGCTCGACCTGCACCGCCGCTATCTGGAGCTGTGCCGCAACGAGCCGGTATCCCGAGTGACGATGCCCTACGGCGGTGAGGCCTGGCTGATCACCGGCTACCACGAGATCAAGCAGTTCCTCGCCGACCCCCGGTTCAGTTCGCACGCCGCGACGGCCCACGACACCGCACGGGTGACGCCGCTGCCGCTGCGCCCGGGAAACCTGCTCAGCATGGACCCGCCGGACCACGGCAGGATCCGTAAGGTCGTCGCGCACGCGTTCCGGCCGCGCATCGTCTCGCAACTCGCCGATCGCATGCGCGCTCTCGTCACCGCCGAGCTCGACACCATGGAGAACGCCGGGCCGCCCGGCGACCTCGTGCAGCGCCTGGCGATACCGCTTCCGGTCCGCATGATCGTGGAGCTGTTCGGCGTCCCGTACGAGGAGCGCGCTGAGTTCCGCCGGTTCTCCGATGTCTTCGTCGCCACTTCCGCACACACCAAGGAGGAGATCGACGAGGCCAGGGACGGGCTGGAGACGTTTCTGCGCAAGCTGATAGCCAAGCGCCGCGGCAACCTCTCCGACGACCTCCTGTCCGTACTCATCGAGGCGCTGGACGCCGGGCAGTTGTCCGAGACGGAGGCCGTGAGGACCGGCATCGGTGTCCTCATGGCCGGCCACGAGACGTCGCTCAGCATGATCTCGAACGTCTCCTTCCTGCTGCTGTCCCAGCGTGATCTGTTCGTGCAGTTGTCCCACGACCCCGCACTGATGGATCCCGCCATCGAGGAGATGCTGCGCATCATTCCGCTCCGTTCGGTGGGCAGCTTCCCGCGCCGGGCCTCCGAGGACATCGAGATCGGTGGGGTGCTCATCCGCCGGGGCGAGACGGTGATCTTCCAACGGGCCGCGGGCGACCGTGACGAGCGGGTCTTCGAGACACCGGACACCATCCGCTTCGACCGGGAGAGCAATCCGCACCTCGGCTTCGGCCACGGCATGCACTTCTGCCTGGGTGCGAGCCTGGCCCGGGCCGAGCTGAAGGTGGCTCTGGAAGAACTCACCGCCAGGTTCCCCACCCTGCGCCTGACCGGACCGGCGGAGGACGTGCCGTGGAAGCCCGGTCTCATCGCGCGGGCCCCGGCAGCGCTTCCCGTCACATGGTGAATCGCGGGATGTCCGCGGCGTCCGTCAGCCGTGCCGCACGGTGCGCGGCGGGACGGGCCCGAGAGCTGAGGGGGGAGAGATCATGGGATTGAGCCACACCAAATGCGTCATCGCCGGTGCGGGGCCTGCCGGACTGATGCTCGGCATGCTGCTCGCCAGGGCCGGGGTGGACACGGTGGTGCTGGAGAAGCACGACGACTTCCTGCGTGACTTCCGCGGCGACACGGTGCACGCCTCCACCCTCCGCCTGATGGGCGAACTGGGCCTGGGGGACGCCTTTCAGAAGCTGGCCCACCAGCACATCCACGACCTCCAGATCCTCACCGACGACGGGACGTACACCCTGGCGGACTTCCGTCGGCTGCCCGGGAGGTTCAAGCACATCACCTTCCTGCCGCAGTCCGACTTCCTCACCTTCCTTCTGGAGGAGGCCAATCGGTTCCGTAACTTCCGGCTCCTGCGGAACAGCGAGGTCGTCGCGGTGACCACGGATCAGGGACGTGTCAACGGCCTCCGCTACAGGGACGGCGAGGGGGAGGAGCACGAGCTCCGTGCGGACCTCACGGTCGCCGCCGACGGCCGGCGGTCGATCGTGCGGGAGTCCGCCGGTCTGGAGTCGCGGGTCTTCGGCTCCGCCCTGGACATCCTGTGGTTCCAGCTGTCGAAGCGGGAGGACGATCCGGGAGGCATGGTCGGGCGCCTCTCCGACGGACAACTCCTCGTTCGTATCGAGCGGCAGAGCCACTGGCAGGCCGCCATGGCCGTACGTAAGGGCGGATACGACGAGATGCGCGCCCAGGGTCTGGACCGGTTCAGGGAGACGCTGGTCACGCTCAAGCCGTTCCTGGCCGACCGCGTGCACGAGGTGCGGACCTGGGACGACGTCAAGGTGCTCGACGTGCAGATCGACAGGCTGCGACAGTGGTGGCGGCCGGGCCTGTTGTGCATCGGGGACGCCGCCCACACCATGTCGCCCATCATGGGCGTCGGCATCAACCTCGCCGTGCAGGACGCGGTCGCCGCCGCGAACATCCTGGCCAAGCCGTTGCGCGACGGCACACTCGACGACGGGCACCTCGGCCGCGTGCAGCGCCGCCGTAAGCCACCGACCGCGGCCATCCAGCGGATGCAGCTGTTCCTTCAGACCCGGTTCCTCGAACCGTGGATCCGCGGCGAGGGGAAATCCACCACACCGGTGCTGTTGCGCATCCTGAAACGGCTGCCCCTGCTCCAGGGCGTTCCGGCGCGGGCCATGGCCATCGGGCTGCGCCCGGAGCACCCGGTCGAATCACTGCGCTGAAACCGTCTCCACCAGCTTGTCCCCGACCTTGTCCCCGACGAATTGCCGCTTTCGGTTCCACGCTCTTTGGTTTCTGCTTCCTGCCTCCTGAACGGAGAACTCACAGACATGCGTGTACTGATGACGATCACCCCAGGCACGGGACACACCTATCCCGTGGTGCCACTCACCTGGGCTCTGCAACTGGCCGGCCACGAGGTTCTGGTCGTCTCCAGTGGACCCGGCCTCGCCCTGGGCGAAGCCGGCGCGCGCACCGTGGACGTGGCGCCCGGCCTGTCCCTGGACCAGATGGTCGGCAAGCTGGCACAGCACCATCCGGAGGTTGCGGGGCGGCTGCTCCAGGGGGTGTCGGGAGTCCCCTACATGGAGGTGGTGGGCGGTGCGGTCGCGTCGGCGCTGCGGCTCCAGCCGGACATGGTCGACGCGATCATCCGAACGGCCGAGGAGTGGCGGCCGGACGTCGTGGTGCACTCGCCGCTGCTGACGCCCGGGATCGTCGCGGCGGCCAAGCTGGGCGTGCCCGCGGTGCAGCACGGTTTCGGGTTCGTGAACCCGTCCGCCGAGACCATGCGCGAGCTCCACGCGGACCTCTTCGAGCAGCACGGGGTGGAGCTGCCCGGTGTACGGGCCACCATCGACATCACCCCGCCGAGCGTCGTCCCTGCCCAGGCCGGTGCGTGGTCGATGGGGTACGTGCCCTACAACGGCAGCGGGCCGCTGCCGAAGCCGCTCTACGATCTCCTCAACTCCACGCCCGAGGTGCCGCGTATCGCCGTCAGTCTCGGCAGCGGTCCGATGCCGGGGGAGGCCGCCGTCATCATGGAACGGCTCCTGGCCATGGCGCCCAAGATGAAGGCCGAATTCGTCGTGACCCTGCCCCGCGTGGACCTGGAGCCGTTCGGGCCGCTCCCGGAGAATGTGCGGGCTTTCGACTGGGTGCCGTACGGCGCGCTCGCGTCGCGGTGTTCAGCGGTCATCCACCACGCCGGTCCGGGTACGGCGCTGGGGGCGATGGTGCACGGCCTTCCCCAGGTGGTGCCCGCCTTCAAGGGCCTCGGGCGGCCCGATGTCGCCCAGGCGATCGCCGACCGGGGTGTGGGGCGGGTCGTGGAGCCCGACGAGATCGGGCCGGAGCTGCTGGAGTCCGTCATCGCGGACGAGGCGATACGAACGGCCGCGGCGGAGGTCCGCGCGGAGATCAAGGCCATGCCGACCCCGGCCGACATCACCGCCCGCCTGGAAGAGCTGGTGGCCCGGTAACGCATGGAGGACGGGGCCGGGGCCCGGCGGACGGTGTTCCGGGCGGACGCCGAGCACGGCCCCGTGCGTGTGCCCCTTGTCGTTCAGTGACGGTGAAAGGAAACGAGGAGATGTACCAAGACCCTGTTCAATGGCGGATCGAAGTCGACCGGCTCGCGTGCTCCGGCACCGGGTTGTGCCTCGGAACCGCGCACGGCCGTATGCGGCTGGAGGCCGGCCGGGCCCGTCCGGTGGACGAGTTGATCAGCCCGGACGACGGAGTGATGGACGCGGCGGAGACCTGCCCCATGGAGGCGATCACCGTACGCGAGGCCACGACGGGCGAGGTCCTCGCGCCGCTCCGCTGAACCGCGTCCGGACCGGCGCCCGGCCCGGCTCAGAGGCCGCGGTGCGTAAAGGCCGGGCAGCCGGTGCCGCGCCTCTCGGGCCGCGTGCGGACCGTGAGCGCGCTGTCCCGGGCCAGGGCGCGGACCGGGCTGGAAGGCGTCACGGCCGGACGTCAACGTCCGGCCGTGTGCTGGACGAGCAGCCAGGCGTCGAGCGGATCTTCCAGCAGGGCCTCCGCCGTCTGCGGCGGACGTCAGTACCGTCGGGGAGGACACGCCCCCGTTACACGTCGAGCGCCACCTCCGGAGCGGCGGCCTCGCCGTCCGCGGTGTCGCACCGCCGTGCCGCGTCCAGCGCCTTCTCGAAGGCGATCAGGTCCAGTTGCCCGTCGTCGACGACGATGCGAAAGCCCGGTTCTTCGGTCACCGGAATCTTCCGAAGGTCAGGGACCTGGGTACGCAAAGCAGCCACGATTCTGCGAATCCGATGTTCCGCCGTGGCCGGCGGATTCTGTTCCCACGCCGTCTCCATCAGATGGGAGACCGGAACGAGGCGATTGGCCTCAAGCAACAATGCGACCAGTACCGCGCGTGCGTTCGGACTGCGCAAGTGGAGCGGTTACTCTCCGACCGAACCCGGGGACTGCATAAGAGGTTTGACCGGGTGTCGGGTGATTGCGTTCAGAGGCGAACAGAATCGAAATGAACGTATACGCATTGACATGCCGACCTGTGGCCAAGGAGACTCACTCACTGTTGGTGACTTCTACGCGTTGACGGTTCGGACGGTTCGGACGGTATTGACGAGTCGTCCGAAAGGGCCACGGGAATCACGACTGACATCCCGTTCGCCGGCCGCCGCCCCACATCGTGCCGCAACGCCACAAGCACCCTTTACTCACCTTCACGTTCACGCTCCCACGCATTTCCCGTGCGCTGCCGTGTACCGCGCTCGACCGAGATACGGACAGCGCTCCGCAATTCGCCTTTTCCCCTTCCGGGAAACAGGCCGTCCACCAGAAAGGAAGACGCACTCCATGCCCCAGTTCGAACCGGTGCCTCTCTATGGCGCGGCGTACAAGACAGATCCCTATCCGCTGTACCGAAAGCTCCGGGAGGAGGGACCCGTCCACCAGGTCAACTTCCCCAGCGGTGTCAACGCCTGGCTCGTCACCGGGTACGAGGCGGCGCACAGCGCTCTGAACGACGACCGCCTCGGCAAGAACCACGACCTCGGCAACGCCGCCTGGCGCGAGCGCGCCGCCATCATGCCGGAGCCGCAGCACGCGCAGCTCCAAGCTCATCTGCTGCACCAGGATCCGCCGAAGCACACCGTGATGCGGAAGCTGGTCACCGAGGCGTTCTCGCCCCGCAACGTCGAGCAGGCGCGCCCCCGGTTCGAGGAGATCGCCGAGGAACTGCTCGACGCGGCTCTCGGCGTGACAACGAGCGAGGGCCAGGAGACGGGTCAAGAGACAGGTCAGGACGCGCGTCGGGGCGCGAGTGGTGTCGTCGACGTGGTCGGTGCCTTCGCCGCGCATTTCCCCTTCCGCGTTCTCGCCGAGGTGATCGGCCTGCCGGACGCCCTGGCGGCGCGCTTCGACCGCGACTGGGGCAAGGTCGTGCAGCCCGTCGGCCCCGCCGACCCGCAGCGGCCGGCCTACGAGGGACGGCTGCGCGGCTTGCAGGACTACATCGCGGAAGTCGTCGAGGACAAGCGCCGCCACCCCGGTGACGACCTCCTCACCCATCTCGTGACAGCGTGCGCGGGGGGCGCTGTCACCAAGGAGGAGCAGGACTCCATCGTCTTCCAGCTGCTCGTCGCCGGGCAGGAGCCGGTGACCAACCAGATCACGACCGCCCTCATCGCACTCCTGCGCCACCCCGCCCAGCTCCGACGCCTCCAGGAGGCCGTGAGGGACGAGAGCGGCGAGCGCGACGCGGGACTGCTGGCGCGGGCCGTCGAGGAACTGCTCCGGTACGACAGCGCCTTCGAGCTCACCACCTGGCGGTTCTTCGCCGAGGAAGCCGATCTGTTCGGCACGCGGATCCCGGCCGGCGACTCGGTCATCGTGTCGCTGAGCGCCGCCAACCGCGATCCCCGGCGGTTCCCCGACGTCGACACGCTCGACCTCGACCGCACCCCGAATCCGCACCTGGCGTTCGGACACGGCATTCACTTCTGCCCGGGGGCCGCACTGGCCCGCACGGAACTGCAGATCGCCCTGCGCGTGCTGCTCACCCGGCTGCCCCAACTGCGCCTCGCCGTCGCCGACGAGGACCTCGGCTGGATCAGCGCCGTCCTCGCGCGCGGCGTCAACGAACTGCCCGTCGCCTTCGGCCCGTCGGACACCGCGCCACGCCGCGGCTGCCCCGTACAGCACTGACAGCAACACCACTGACAGCAACAGCACTGAAGCAACACCACTGACAGCAACAGCCGTGCCGCCGCCGCCCCACCCGGCCCGGCATGCCACCCGCCCCACATCGACCAGTCACGCGACTCATGGAAACGAGCCGAACCATCATGTCCCAGCCCTGCGCTGTCTCCACACTCACGCCCGAGGCCGAGCGCATCACCCATCGGATCCTGGCGCTCCTCCTCCCGCACAGGCGCACCCTTGAACGTGACACACACCTCGACACCACGGACGCCTTTCCCGAGCAGCTGAAACAGTTGGGCGACTTCGTCCGCAACAACGAGCAGGTGATCTTCAGCGTCCCCGGGTTTCCCTGCAAATCGCCCAACCCGGACAAGGTCTTCAACCATCTGCCGGACCACGGGGAGCGGCTCGCACTGCGTTCACTGCACTCCCTGTGCCTGGAGATCGAGAAGGTCTACGCTCCCGGAGCGAGGCTGCTGATCTGCTCCGACGGCCACATATTCGGTGACGTCATAGGCGTACCCGACGAGCACATCGACGCCTACGGCGACGAACTACGCGCGATGATCCATGCCGAAGGCCTCGCCGACCACCTCGGCACCTTCGACCTGCGGGACGTGTACGGGCCCGACCTGTCGTACGACGAGAAGCGCAGGACCGCTGCCGAGAACCTCGGACCTTCCGTCGAGGAACTGCGGGCAGAGGTGCGCGGCAACGACTCCACGCTGCGCATGTACCGCGGCATCACCCGGTTCCTGGTGGAGGACACGTCGGACTGGGAGGGCTCCCGCTCGGCGCTCCAGCGGGAATGCCGCCGACGCGCCTACGAGGTCATCCTCCGCAGCCGGGCCTGGAGCGAACTGATCGGCGAATGCCACCCGCGCAACGTGCGCCTGTCCATCCACCCGCAGAACCGGGGCGAGGAGAAGTTCGGCATCCGCCTCCTCGACGCCGGCGACGCGTGGATGACGCCGTGGCATTCCGTGCCGCTGCGCCGCACCGACGGCACCTGGGAGCTCATGCACCGCCACGACGCGCAGAAGGTGGGCCGCGAAGTGCACCGGGACGGCAGGCCGAGCCACTTCGAGGCGATCGGCGACGACATCGGACGGCCCTCCTGACCCGGTCCGGGACGTCGTGGCACACCAGTTTCGAGTCGTAGAGAGAAGGAGCTTCCATGTCGGTGGCAGCCACAGTGGTCGCCCCCCTGTCCAGCCACACCCTGATGGTGCTGCTGTTGCAAGTGGGTGTGCTGCTGCTGACAGCACTGCTCCTCGGCCGGCTCGCCCAGCGACTGGGCATGCCGGCCATCGTGGGGGAGCTGTCGGCCGGGGTGCTGCTCGGGCCGTCCCTGCTGGCCGCGGTGGCGCCCGGACCGGGGCACTGGATATTCCCGCAGAACGCCGAGTCCATGCACCTGCTCGACGCCGTCGGCCAGTTGGGCGTCATCCTCCTCGTCGGCTTCACCGGCATCCACGTCGACCTCAAGCTCGTGCGCAGACAGGGGACCCGGGCGGCGGGGGTGAGCGCCGCGGGACTGCTGCTGCCGCTCGGCCTCGGCGTCGGTGTCGGCTTCCTGCTGCCGACGAGCCTGCGGGCGCCCGGTGCCGACCCGACGGTGTTCGCGCTGTTCGTGGGCGTGGCGATGTGCGTCAGCGCCATCCCGGTCATCGCCCGCACGCTCATCGACATGAAGCTCATCCACCGGGACGTGGGCCAGATGATCCTGGTGGCGGGGACCGTCGACGACACCGTCGGCTGGGTACTCCTTTCCCTCGTCGCCTCCATGGCCACCGCCGGTCTCGTCGCGGGCCAGGTGCTCCTCACCCTCGGCAAGGTCGCCCTGCTCCTGCTCTTCACCATGACCCTGGGCCGGTGGCTCGTGGGCGCCGCGATGCGGGCCGCCGCCCGCCGCGACGCGGCCGGCCTGCCCGTGATCACCGCTGTCGTCCTGATGACCCTGTCCGCCGCCGGGAGTCAGTCCCTCGGTCTGGAGGCCGTGTTCGGGGCGTTCCTGTGCGGTGTCCTCATCGGCGACGCCAAGAACTTCGACACGTCGGCGCTCGCCCCCCTGAACACCACGGTGATGGGGGTCCTGGCCCCCCTCTTCTTCGCCACCGCCGGACTGCGCATGGACCTCACCGCCCTCGGCGACCCACGCATCGCCCTGTGGGGGTTCGCGGTGTTCGCGGTCGCCGTGCTCGGCAAGTTCCTCGGCGCGTTCGTCGGCGGACTCACCAGCCGTATGAACCGCTGGGAGTCCATCGCCCTCGGCGCAGGGATGAACGCGCGCGGCGTCATCGAGGTCATCATCGCGCTGGCCGGCGTCCGGCTGGGGCTGCTGAGTGTCGAGATGTTCAGCATCGTCGTCCTCGTCGCCGTCCTCACGTCCCTGATGGCACCGCCTCTGCTGCGCATGGCCATGAACCGGGTCGAACAGACCGCGGAGGAGGACCTGCGCAGACACCGGGTGCTGGCGGTGGAGCACCGCGTACCGAGCAGTTCCGCCGACCCCGTGGGCCGGACGTCCATGACCATCTCCGACACCGGGAAGGACCCGAGATGAAGGGAATCATCCTGGCCGGCGGCAACGGAACCCGGCTGCACCCCATCACGTTGGGCGTCTCGAAGCAGCTGCTGCCGGTCTACGACAAACCCATGATCTACTACCCGCTGTCCGTGCTGATGCTCGCCGGGATCACCGACATACAGATCATCGCGGACCCGGACGGCCTCCCGGGCTTCCAGCGGCTGCTCGGCGACGGAGCCGCCCTCGGCATCACCCTGACCTACGCCGAACAGGACAAACCTCGGGGCCTGGCCGACGCGTTCATCGTCGGCGCCGAGCACATCGGGGACGACTCCGTCGCGCTCATCCTGGGAGACAACCTCTTCCACGGCCCCGGGTTCGGCGAGATCCTGCGCACCAGCGCCCGGGACGTCGACGGCTGCGTCCTGTTCGGCTATCCGGTGAGCGACCCCGAGCGGTACGGAGTCGGTGAGGTCGACGCGTCGGGCCGCCTCGTCCGGCTGGAGGAGAAGCCCGCCGTGTCCCGCTCCGACCTGGCCATCACCGGCCTCTACTTCTACGACAACGACGTGGTGGACATCGCCCGCCGGCTCAACCCCTCCGAACGCGGCGAACTGGAGATCACCGACGTCAACCGTACCTACCTGGAACGCGGCAAGGCCGAGTGCGTCCAGCTGGGCCGGGGCTTCGTATGGCTCGACACAGGCACCCACAACGCGCTCAACGAAGCCGGGCAGTACGTGCAGATCCTCTTCAACAGGCAGGGCGTGCGCATCGGCTGCGTCGAGGAGATCGCCTGGCGCATGGGCTACATCGACCGGGACACCTGCCACCGGCTCGGCCTCGCCCTGTCCAAGTCGCCCTACGGCCAGTACCTGATGGAGATCACCAGCAATCCCCGGTACGAGGAGGCGTCATGAGGATCCTGGTGACCGGCGGCGCCGGCTTCATCGGCTCCCACTACGTACGGGCACTGCTCTCGGGGGCGTACGAGACCGGGGCCGCGCACACCGTGACCGTCCTCGACAAGCTCACCTACGCCGGCAACCGCGACAACCTCCCCGTCACCCACGACTGCCTCACCTTCGTACGCGGCGACATCTGCGACGCCCGGCTCCTCGCCGAACTGATGCCCGGACACGACGCCGTGGTGCACTTCGCCGCGGAGTCGCATGTCGACCGGTCCATCGACGGGGGAGCGGACTTCGCCCGGACCAACGTCCTGGGTACCCAGATCCTCTGCCACGCGGCGGTGGCAGCCCGAGTCCGGCGCGTCGTGCACGTCTCCACCGACGAGGTGTACGGAACGATCGACCACGGGGCGTGGACCGAGGAGTCGCCGCTGCTCCCCAACTCCCCCTACGCCGCCTCGAAAGCGGGCTCCGATCTGGTCGCCCGCGCCCACTGGCGCACCCACGGCCTGAACATCTCCGTCACCCGCTGCTCCAACAACTACGGGCCACGCCAGCATCCGGAGAAGCTCATCCCGCGGTTCGTCACCCACCTGCTGGAGGGCGAGCCCGTGCCCGTGTACGGGGACGGGCGCAACCGGCGCGAGTGGCTGCACGTCGACGACCACTGCCGGGCCGTCCACCTCGTCCTCACCCGGGGCAGGGCGGGGGAGGTGTACCACATCGGTGGCGGCGAGGAGCTGACCAACCTCGAACTGACGGAACGCATCCTCCGCCTCTGCGGCGCCGACTCCTCGATGATCCGGCACGTGCCCGACCGCAAGGGCCACGACGTGCGCTACTCGATCAGCGACCGCAAGATCCGTGACGAACTGCGGTACGCACCACGTCACTCGTTCGCCGACGGCCTCGCCGAGACCGTCGACTGGTACCGCGACAACCCCGCCTGGTGGAAAGCCCTACGGGCCCCGCTCCCCATCTGACGGACAACATTCGACGGACAACATCTGACGGCCAACAGACCGACACCGTGTCTCCGAGGAGAACCATGACCACGTACGTCTGGGACTACCTGCCCGAGTACGAGAAGGAGAAGGACGACCTTCTCGACGCCGTCGGGAAGGTCTTCGCCTCGGGCCGCCTCGTGCTCGGCGAGAGCGTCAAGGGCTTCGAGGAGGAGTTCGCCGCCCACCACGGCGGAGGCTGGTGCACGGGGGTCGACAACGGCACCAACGCCCTGAAGCTCGCTCTGGAGGCGATGGGTGTCGGCGCCGGCGACGAGGTGATCACCGTCTCCAACACAGCCGCTCCCACGGTCGTCGCCATCGTCTCGACGGGCGCGACACCCGTGTTCGTGGACGTCGGTGAGGAGGACTTCCTCATCGACACCGACCAGGTGGAGGCCGCCGTCACCGAACGCACCAAGGTGCTGCTGCCGGTCCACCTGTACGGGCAGTGCGCCGGCATGGAGCCGCTGCGGCGGATCGCCGACCGGCACGGGCTGAAGATCCTGGAGGACTGCGCGCAGGCCCACGGCGCCCGCCACCACGGCAGGCTCGCCGGGACCATGGGCGACGCCGCGGCCTACTCCTTCTACCCGACCAAGGTGCTGGGCGCCTACGGCGACGGCGGCGCGGTGCTCACCCGCGACCAGGAGACCGACCTCGCCCTGCGTCAACTGCGCTACTACGGCATGGGAGAGGCGTACTACGTCCTGCGGACGCCCGGCCACAACTCCCGGCTCGACGAGGTGCAGGCGGAGATCCTCCGCCGCAAACTCGGCCGGCTCGACACGTACGTCGCCGGACGCAACGCCGTCGCCCGCCGCTACGAGGAGCAACTCGGGGACCTCACCGGTCCGGGCCGGCTCCAACTGCCCGCCACCAGCCCCGGAAACACCCATGTCTACTACGTGTACACCGTCCGCCACCCCAGGCGCGACGCGATCATCGAGGCACTCAAGGCCTACGACATCCAGCTGAACGTCAGCTATCCCTGGCCGGTGCACACCATGTCCGGCTTCGCGCACCTCGGATACACCGCGGGCAGCCTCCCGGTCACCGAGAAACTGGCGGGCGAGATCTTCTCCCTCCCGATGTATCCCTCCCTCCCCACGGGGCTGCAGGACAAAGTCATCAGCGCCCTGCGCGAGGTGCTCGTCGAGCAGGAAGGCGAGTGAGCGCCATGCAGGTGCACAAGCTGGGCATCGAGGGCGCGTTCGCGTTCGTACCGCCTGTCTACCGGGACGACCGCGGCCTGTTCACCTCGCCGTACCAGGACGCGCCCTTCACCGCCGCTCACGACAGGACCCTCTTCCCGGTACGCGACATCAGCCACAACCTCTCCGCGCGCGGTGTGCTGCGCGGCATCCACTACACGAAGACGCCACCGGGCCGGGCCAAGTACGTCTACTGCCCGTACGGGCAGGTGCGGGACTACCTGATCGACCTGCGCATCGGCTCCGCCACGTTCGGACAGTGGGAATCCACCGAACTCGGCGGTGACAGCTGCCAGGCCCTGTACATCCCGGTCGGGGTCGGACACGCCTTTCTGTCCCTGCGGGACGACTCGATCATCGTCTACGTGATGTCGGACGGGTACGCCGCCGAGAACGAACTCGCCGTCTCCCCACGGGACCCGGAGCTGGGACTGCCCATCCCCGAGGGGTACGACGTCACGCAGTCCGAGCGGGACCGCGTCGCCCCCACACTCGCCGAGGCACGGGCGCAAGGACTGCTGCCCGAGTACGAGACCTGCCGGAAGGTGGAGGCCGCACTGTGGACATGACCCGGACCCCGAGGATCGTCGTGCTCGGCGCCACCGGATTCGTCGGGTCGGCCGTGCTGCGCGAACTGGCCACTCGGCCCCTACGGATCAGGGCGGTCGCCCGGCGCCCCTCGGCCGTCCCTTCCGGGGCCCCGGCCGACATCGAGGTACGGCGTGCCGACCTCACCGAGCCGGGCGAACTGGACGCCGCCGTGGCGGACGCCGACGTCGTCGTCCTGGCCACGCTCTACAGCGCGGCCACCTCCACCTGGCGCATCGAGGACGGCGACACGGCCGCCGAGCGCGTCAACGTCGGCCTGGCCCGCGACCTGGTCGGCGTCCTCTCCGCACGGCAGGGCGGGACACCGCCGGCCGTCGTGTTCACGGGAGCCGCCTCCCAGGTCGGCCCGACCCGCAAGGAAGTCCTCGACGGCACCGAGCCGGACCGCCCGACGGGCGAGTACGACCGTCAGAAACTGGCCGCCGAACGGCTCCTGCTCGACGCGAGCGCCCACGGCGTACTGCGCGGGGTGTCGCTGCGACTGCCCACCGTCTTCGGACACGGTTTCGGACCCACGGCCCGCGACCGCGGCATCGTCTCGGCGATGACCCGCCGCGCCCTGGCCGGCGACCCCATCACGATGTGGCACGACGGCACGGTCCGCCGCGACCTGCTGTACCTGGACGACCTGGCCGGTGCCGTCGTCGCCGCCATCGACCACGCCGAGTCCCTCGCCGGGCGCCACTGGCTGCTCGGCACCGGCGAGGGCAGGCCGCTGGGACAGGTCTTCGAGCAGGTCGCCGCTCTTGTCGCGGAGCGCACGGGGGAGCCGCCCGTGCCGGTGGTCTCCGTGGAACCGCCCGCGCACGCGGAGGCGGGGGACTTCAGCAGCATCACCATCGACGCCTCCGCGTTCCGGTCCGCCACCGGCTGGGCACCCCGCACCGCGTTCGGCGAGGCGCTGCGCCGTACGGTGGCCCACCTCGCGGACACGGCGGGCCGGGACCGGGACCGGGACGGCGTGGGAGGCCGACGGTGAGCACTGTCGCGCTCCTGCGCCCCCGCGCCGCCCAGGACCTGCCCGCGCGGCTGGCCCGGTCCGCCGCCGCGACCGGGCACGGCCACCAGATGCGTACCGAGGACGTCACCGGATGGCTCGCCGAGCGGGCCCGCGCCCACCGCTTCACCGTACGCAGAGCGCCACTGGACCGGCTCGACGGCTGGTCCTTCGCACCCGGCACCGGCGACCTCGTCCACAGCAGCGGCAGGTTCTTCTCCGTGCGGGGCCTGGACGTCACCCTCGACGAGGGCCCGCACCGCCACTGGCAGCAGCCCGTCATCCACCAGCCGGAGGTCGGCATCCTCGGCATGCTCGCCAAGGAGTTCGACGGCGTCCTGCACTTCCTGCTGCAGGCGAAGATGGAACCCGGCAACCCCAACCTGCTCCAGTTGTCGCCGACCGTCCAGGCCACCCGCAGCAACTACCAGCGGGTCCACGAGGGCGCCGCGGTCAGCTACCTGGAACACTTCACGGACCCGGCACGCGGACGGGTGCTGGCCGACTCGCTCCAGTCGGAACACGGCTCCTGGTTCTACCGCAAGTCGAACCGGAACATGCTGGTCGAGGCCACCGACGCGCACGTGCCGTGCCAGGCCGGCTTCCGCTGGCTGACTCTCGGCCAGATCGGTGAGCTGCTGCGCCTGGACAACGTCGTCAACATGGACTCCCGTACCGTCCTGTCCTGCTTCCCGATGTCGGCGCCGGAACCGGGAGCCCTGCACTCCGACACCGAGCTGCTCTCCTGGTTCACCGCCGAGCGGGCCCGCCACGACGTCGACGCCCGGCTGATGGCCCTCGGCCGGGTCGACGGCTGGACCCGCGACGCGGACGGCATCGGACGCATTGACGGCCGCTTCTTCCGTGTCACCGGCGTCACCGTCGAGGCGGGAAACCGTGAGGTCACCGGCTGGTCGCAGCCGCTGATCGAGCCGTGCGGCACCGGCGTGGCGGCGTTCGTGTTCCGCCGCATCGGCGGCGTACCGCACATCCTCGTCCACGCGAAGACGGAAGCCGGACACCTCGACACGATCGAACTGGCACCGACCGTCCAGTGTGTCCCCGCCAACTGGGCCCCCGAACGGGCCGAGGACCGGCCGCCGTTCCTCGACCTGGTCCTGACGGCCGCCGAGGGGCACGGCGCGCACTACGCGACCGTGCACTCCGAGGAGGGCGGCCGGTTCCTGAACGCGCGGATCCGCTACCTGTTCGTGCCTGCCGACGAGGACGAGGCACCCGTCGACGCGCCCCCCGGCTATCACTGGGCGACGGCCGGTCAGCTCAACTCCCTCACGGCTCACGGACATTACGTCAACGTCCAGGCGCGCACGCTGCTCGCCTGCCTCAACTCCGGCGCCGTACGGCTGTGAAGGGCCTCCGGCCGGCGGCGGGCCACGTGAACCGATTGGGGGGCGACCGGAGCCCATGGGTGCTCGTCGCCGTCGCGGGCACGTTGTCGTTCGTGGCCATGCTCGACATGAACATCGCCACCATGGCGCTCGCGGACATCTCCACGGACCTGGACGTCTCCCCGGCGATGGCCCAGTGGACGGTCCTCGGATACCAACTCGCGGTCGTGGCGCTGCTGTTGCCCGTCGGCCGCTGGCTGGACGGCGGCGCGACGGGCGGAGCCGGACTGCGCTCCGCGCTGGTCCTCGCCGTCTGCGGATTCGCGCTGTGCGGTCTGCTCGCGGCTGCCGCCCCGTGGATGGCCTGGCTGGCCGCCGCCCGGATCGCCCAAGGGAGCTTCGGCGCGCTGCTGTTCGTCCTCGTGCCCGTCCTCGTGATGCGCTCGGTGCCGCCGGAACTGCGCGGCCGGGCGATGAGCGTGCCCGCCACACTCGGCCCACTGGGAGCGGTCACCGGCCCCGCGATCGGCGGGGTGCTCCTGGACACCTTCGGCTGGCGGGCGGTTCTGCTCGTCAAGCTCCCCGTCTGCCTTGCGGTCCTGCTCGTCGCCGTCCGCGTCATGCCGAAGGGAGGCCGGCCGGCGGCTCCGGGCCGACAGCCCCTCACCGACGCCGCGCTCGTCGGCAGCGCCGTCGCCGCGCTCCTCCTCGCGCTCACCCTCGCTCCCACGGTCCCCGCCTGGCTGCTCCTGGTGGTCGCCGCGCTGCCTCCGATGCTCTGGTGGCTGCGCCGTCCCGCCGCGCGTCCGGTGCTCGACGTACTGCGCGCGTCCGACGCGTCCGGGGCGTACGGGGCCGTGTGCGCGCTGGCCACGGCCTTCGCGGCCATGTACTACGTGGTGGCCCTGCGGCTCCAGAGCGACAGCGGCCTGTCGGCGACCGCCACCGGGCTGACCGTCCTGTCCTTTCCGCTCGCCATGGGCCTGATGGGTCCGGTGGGCGGGCGCGTCGCCGACCGGTACGGGCCCCGGCCCGCGGCGATCGTCGGCGCCGCCACCACCGCGCTCGGCCTGACCCTGCTCGCGCTGATCGGCGGCGACGACTGGACGCGGGGCGATGTCGCCTGGCGCCTCGCGCTGGCCGGAGCCGGGATGGGCCTCTACGGCGGGCCCACGCAGACGCTGGTGATGACCGCCGCGCCGCCCGGGGCCGTCGGCGTCGCCGGCTCCCTCGTACAACTCTCACGCGGCCTCGGTTTCGCGCTGGGCCCCGCGCTCGCGGCGGCCGTATGGGGTCTCGCGGGCCCGGCCCACGGCGCCCGGGACGCACTGGTGGTGTCCGCGGCCGCCGGCTGGCTCGGCGTCCTGCTGCTGGCCACCCGGCGCACCACAGTCCGTGGGGGGCCGACCGGGTCGCCCGCGGCTGCCCCGACCGTCTCCGGTGCGGAACAGTAGGAACAGCGGCCCCGCGTATCCGTGCGGCCGGTCGGGTTCACCGCCTCGGCAGCGGCATGTATATCGACATGTATGGCGGAACACCGGTCGTTGTGCCGATCCTGGACGGAGGACGCGACAACGGGGTGGCATCGGGGGGACGATGAAGCGTCGACGTGAGCCGGGACAGCGGCACATGGTGGTCATACCGCTCTTCGAGGGCGTGCAGAGCATCGGCTTCTCAGGTCCCGCGGATGTCTTCTCGGCCGCGAACGCCGCGAACGCGTCGGACACGGCGGTCGCCGGGGAGTTCCGGTACGACGTGCTGACGGCGTCCCCGGACGGGTCCCCGGTCCGTACGTCCAACGGGCTCACCGTCATGGCGCACCGCACCGTCGGCGAGGTGGCAGAGGTCGACACGGTGCTCGTGCCGGGCGCCGAGGGAGTTCCCGCCGTCGACCGGGGGACCACCGACGCGCTCGGTGCGCTGGTCGGGCGTGCGCGGAGAGTCGCGTCGGTGGGTACGGGAGCGTTCGTCCTCGCCGGGACCGGGATACTCGACCGGCGCAGAGCGGCCACCCACTGGGAGTTCTCCGAAGAACTGGTACGGCGGTATCCCGGCGTACACGTCGACTCCCGTGACACGGTGGTTCGGGACGGTCACATCACCACGGCAGGGGGCGGAGCGTCCGCCATCGATCTGGCTCTCTCGCTGGTGGAGGACGATCTCGGCCGTGAGGTCTCCCAGCTCGTGGCCCGCTCGCTTGTCACCTACGTGAGCAAACCAGGTGGCCAGGCGCAGTTCGCCGACCTACGCGACCGTGACGCGCGAACTCCCGCGTTGCGCAAGGCGCAGAACCTGATCTCCTCCTGTCCCGGGGGAGACTTGACACTCCGCGCCCTGTCCGGTCACGCGGGCCTCTCGGAGCGACACTTCACCCGCTTGTTCCGCGCCCAAGTAGGCATGTCCGTACGGGAGTACGTGGAGCGTGTCCGGGTGGCCACCGCGACCCGCATGCTGGTGGAGACCGTCCGAAGCCCCGAATCGATCGCGCGCGAAGCGGGTTTCGGCACGGAGACCACCATGCGCAAGTCGTTCCTGCGTGTTCTGCGGGTCTTGCCCGCCGAGTACCGCAACCGGTTCTCCTGACACCGACGGTACCCGTCGCCGCACGGTAGTTCAGCCTTGAACGGTGGGGCGAACGTTGATCTCGCCGATCTCGACGTCGTGGGGCTGCTCGATGGCGAAGGCCACCGCGCGGGCGACGGCTGCCGCGGGGATGCCCATCGCGTCCATGTTCTTGCGCGTCAGCTCCTGAAGACGCGGGTCCGACATCGAGTCGGCGAGCTCGGTGCGGATGTATCCCGGCGAGATGGCGGTGGTGCGCACCACACCGTCGGTGGACTCCTTGCGCAGTCCCTCATGCACCGTGCGTACCGCGTTCTTGGTCGCGGCGTAGACGGCCATGGTGGGGGACACGGTCAGGCCGGCCACGGAAACGATGGTGACCAGGTGGCCCGCCCCCTGCTCGCGGAAGACCGGCAGCGCCGCGGCGACACCGTGCAGCATCCCGCGGAGGTTGACATCGATCATGGCCGACCAGTTCTCGGTGTCGAGATCGGCCAGCGGGCTTATCGGGGCGATACCCGCACTGTTCACCAGTACGTCCAGGCGTCCGTACCGGTCGACGCCGGTGGCGACCAGGCGCCGCAGGTCCTCGGCCCTGGTGACGTCGACGACGCAGGTGGCGGCCAGGCCTCCCTCCTCGCGGATGCTCTGTGCGATGGCGTCGATACGTTCACTGCGGCGCGCGCCGAGAACCACGGCGGCGCCGCGCTCGGCCAGCAGTCGGGCCGTGGCTTCACCGATGCCGGCGCTTGCTCCGGTGATGGCGACGATCTTGCCGTCAAGAGAGGGCATAGCTGTCTCCCAGTTAGAGTGGACACGTGTCCGGGGCTCGGTGCCACCCTACGCGGACACGTGTCCGGTCGCCAGTGAGGGGAGTACGAGGAGCCATGAGTCCAGCAGCACATCGTGCGGACGTAGCGGAGAACCGGGTCCGGATCGTGGAGGCCGCCCGTGCCGTCCTCGCCGAGTCCGACCACGTGTACCTCAACGAGATCGCCAAGCGCGCCGGCGTGGGGCAGGGGACGCTCTACCGGCATTTCCCCACGCGCGAGGCGCTCCTCGCCGAGGTCTACCGTCAGGACGTCGAGGAGCTGGTGGCCGCCGCCTCCGGCCTGCTGGCGGAGCACACACCCGCGGAGGCGTTGCGTCTCTGGCTCGACCGAGTGATCGACTACGCCGAGGTCAAACGCGGTGTGCTGGCGGCGCTGGAGCCGGCAGCCTGGCAGGACCTCGTCGACCACAGCCACACTCCGATCGAGAGCGCCCTCGATCTCCTGCTGAGCGCAGGGAAAGAGGCCGGGGCCATCCGGACGGACGTGGACCCTCACGGCGTCATCCTGCTCATCGCCTACCTCAGCCGGCTGGACAAAGGCGAATGGGAGGCGAGGGCACGCCCGTTGATGAGGGTCGTCCTCGACGGCCTCCGCCGGCAGGACGAGGGCCCGCGATAGGAGTCGATACCGACACCGACGACGACGGCACGCGGGGCTACCTGGGCGACCGCGGCGCCTCTTGATGTCGAACGGCAGGCTCGGGGGGCATCACGCGCAGTTGCAGCATCGCGGCGAAGCGTGCTTCGGGGCTGGTGAGGTCGATGCCGCCGACCTCGGCGAGGCGGTGCAGACGGTAGCGGAAGGTGTTGGGGTGGACGTGCACGGCAGCCGCGGCCGCGCCGATGTCTCCGAACGCGTCGAGCCATGCGTGCAGGGTCTCGATGAGGTTCGCCCGGCGGCGCTCGTCGTAGGCGGCCAGCCGGGCGATAGGGCCGGTGGGCTGGTCGCCGCGGGCCGCGACGATGTCCCGCAGTTCGCACAGGAGCGCTTCGACATGCACGTCGGCGAGCCGGGCCGCGCGCCGCTCGGTGCCGGCGGTGCGCAGCACCCGCAGGGCGCGGTCGGCGCCCGAGCGTGCCTGGGCGAGCCCTTCGGCGTCCGCACCGGTCGGGCCGATGCCGATCACCACACCGGTCCGCGGCCCGATCCGGTCGAGGAAATCGGCGGCGACGCGCATGGCCCGTTCCTCGCTGACGCCGCGGTCCTGCTGGGCGGGGACGAGCCCGTACGCCGTGTCGCCGAGCAGGGCGGCGGCGCAGTGCGGGTGCACCGCGCCGAGGTGCATCGCGAACGCGTCGGCCAGGCGCTCCCGCTCGGTCGCCAGGTTCGCGTCCGCGCCGGACGCCGAGTCGGTGTCGTCCCGCAGACCGAGAGCCAGGACCACGACGGGACGGTCGGCCAGCCCGAGCCGGCTGAGCGCCTCGCGTGCGCCGGCCCCGCCTTCGAGCGCGGTGCTCACCAGGTCGGCGCGCAGTCTGCGCTCGACGTCGGCACCGGCCCGCAACCGGAGCATGTGCAGGGCGACGACCTTGGCCGAGTCCCGCAGCGCCTGCGAGCGTTCAGGGCTGAGGGGTTCGCTCACCGCGGCCCAGATCGAGCCGATCGCCTCGTCGCCGGCGCGGACGGCTATGGCGATCCGTGGCACGGTGGGAGCGTCCGAGCCGTTGTGCAGGGGCGGCACGTGGACCGGCCCGTCGCTGCGGTAGAGATCGCGGAAGACGCCGCGGCTGGCGAGCAGCCGCGCGAAGCGTTCGGGGACCTGGCGGCCGAGGATCGTCTCCGTTCTGGCGGCGTCGGCCTTGTCCAGCTGCCCCGAGAAGGCCAGCACCCGGGAGTGCCGGTCCTCGATCGTCACGGGTGCGTCGATGAGCGCGGCGATCGCGTTGGCGACCGCGAACAGGTCGCCCGAGATGGTGCCGCCCAGGGTTTCGGGGCCGTCCCTGCCGATGTCGCCCTCGGCGAGGACGGCCCGCAGCATGGCGGTGACCTGCACCCAGGACGCGCCGCGGGCCAGTCCGAGGACCCCGACGCCCGACGCCTCGGCGGCGGCGGTCACTCCGGCGTCCAGCGGGACCGGGGCGCGTACCACCAGGGCGACGGCGCGACGGCGTCCCAGGTCGCCGAGGAGGCGGGCGATCTCACCGGGTTCGCGCAGTCCGACGCCCAGCACCAGCGCGTGCGGTGGCGGAACGGAGTCCTCCACCGGGTCGTGGATGACGATGCCGCCGATGTCCGCGCTGTCGCGGGCCCCGCGGTGGACGACGTCGAGCAGGGTGTCGCCCAGATTGTGCAGGACCCTGGCCAGGCTGCCGTGTGCGTTCATGGAACCGGTGCCCTCCGGAGGCTGAGCCACGACAGCATCACACTTGGTACGCGCCCACAAGAGCCGTGCCCGGCGCCGGCCGCCGCGCACACGCCCTGGTCACAGCACGGTCGTCCTGTTCACAGCACAGTCCGGGCGGAAATCCACTCGACATGGCGCGTCACGCCCTCCAGTTCGGCGTCCAGCGGGTCCACGCCGATCCCGGGCCCGGTGGGCACGGTCAGGTGCCCGTCGCGCACGACGAACGGCTCGGTGATGTCGGTGCGGTAGTAGCGGTCCGAGCCCGAGGTGTCGCCGGGCAGGGTGAACCCGGGCAGAGCGGCCAGGGCGAGGTTCGCGGCCCTGCCAAGACCGGTCTCCAGCATGCCGCCGCACCAGACCGGCACGTCGTGCGCGACGCAGACGTCATGGATGCGCCGTGCCTCCAGATAGCCGCCCACCCGGCCGGGCTTGATGTTGACGACGGAACAGGCCTTCAGCCGGATCGCGTCCGCCGCCGCCCGCGCCGACGTGATCGACTCGTCCAGGCAGACCGGCGTACGGATCTGCCGGGCCAGGTCGGCGTGGCCGAGTATGTCCTCCTCGGGCAACGGCTGTTCGATCAGCAGCAGGTCGTAGCTGTCCAGGCGGGCCAGGTGGCGGGCGTCGGCAAGGGTGTACGCGGTGTTCGCGTCGACCTGGAGCGCCACCGCGTCACCGAAGCGTTCACGCACGGCCCGCACCGGTTCGACGTCCCAGCCCGGCTCGATCTTGAGCTTGACGCGGACGTACCCGGCGTCGAGATAGCCCGCGACGCCGTCGAGCAGTGCCGGGACGGAGTCCATGATGCCGACGGAGACACCGCACGCCACCCTGTCCCGCACGGCGCCGAGTTCACGGGCCAGTGGGCGGCCCGCGGCGCGCAGCTCGGCGTCCAGGACGCCCATCTCCAGCGCCGCCTTGGCCATCCGGTGGCCCTGGACGGGGGCCAGCGCCGGGGCGACGGCGACCGCGTCGAGACGGTCCGTGCGGGCGAGCGCCGGGACGAGGAAGCGGCGCAGGACGTCGGCGGCGGCGTCGGCGTACTCGGAGGAGTACAGCGGGCTCGCCATCGCCACGCACTCGCCCCACCCCTCGCCCTCGTCGGTGACCACCCGCAGGAGCAGTGCCTCGCGGCTGGTGAGCGTGCCGAAGGACGTCCGGAACGGCGCCACCAGGGGCATGTCGATGTGGCGCAGTTCGACGCCCGTCAGCTTCATCGCTTCTCCTCGCCTGTCACGGGAACACGGGTGGTGCGGGAACGCTCCACGGAGGCCTTCGCCGCACCGGTGGTCCCGGCGCGTTGCAGGACGTACCAGCCGCTCCGGTCGAAACCGGTGACACGTGCGCCCTCCGCCATCAGGGTGCCGAGGGCCGCACGCAGGGCCGTACGCCACTTCTCGGCCTGCTTCGGCGCGGTCAGCCGGAGACGCTCGATGTCGGGCGGGACCGCGACGAGCAGCGTCGGGGCATCGAGTGTGCCGGCGGCGGGGGCGCCGTCCGGGTCCGTGTCCAGGGCCACCGCGGCGCCGGCCGCACGCAGGGCCGCGGCGTCCGCCGGCGCGAACCCACCGGCGCAGGCGGCGCGGACCGGCTCACCGAGCAGGTCCCACCGCACGAGCAGCCGGTCGGTGTCGTCGCCGCCGTTGATGCCGTCCTGCAGACCGCCGTAGAAGTTGGTCAGGTACTCCTCGGGCCGCGCCGCGAGTTTGACGAGGTTGAAGTAGGCGTTGCGGCACACCAGGGGATCGAAGGTCCAGGTGATGGCCGACGCGCCCCGCTCCAGCGACCAGGCCCGCTGGTGCAGTTTGAGCGCGAAGCCGACACTGCGGCCCCGGGCTGCCCCGCTCACGCCGGCGATGTGGCTGTGCACCGCCTCGTCCGCCGGGGCGCCGAAGAAGCCGACGCACGCGCCGACCAGCTCGTCACCGTCGAAGGCTCCGCCGATGTAGTTGCCCGACTTGGCGAGAGCCCGCAGCAGTTCACCGGTCATCGGCGCACCGGCCGGTCCTGGCTGCCAGATGACGTTGAACAGGTCGTGGACGGCGTCCAGTTCCCGGCCGGTACGCACCTCGCGGACCGCCACCTTCGAGGCCTCGGCGGCGGCCGTGGCCCGGACGGCGGCCTCGGCGGCGGCGCCTCGGATCGTGTCGCCGGTGAGGTGGTTCGGGTCGATCACGGGCCTGATGCCTCCTGTCGGTGGTGACTCGGTCATGAGCGGTCTCCCTCAAGGGTCCGGGCCGGGCCGGCCGCATCACGCGCCCCCGTGCGGGGCGGCGGATCGGCGAGCAGATCGTCCGCCAGGGCGGCCAGCAGCGCGCCGCGCCGGGGCAGTTCGGCCACGATCACGTGCTCGTCGTCGGCGTGGGCTCCGCCGCCCACCGCGCCGAGCCCGTCCAGGGTCGGTGTGCCGACACCCGCGGTGAAGTTCCCGTCGGAGGCCCCGCCGACGGCCACCCCGACGGGCTCGGGCAGCCCGAGCCGGTCTGCCAGGACCACCGCGCGGGCGAAGAGCGTCGCCGAGGCGTGGGGTTCCAGCGGCGGACGGTTGGGGCCGCCGGTGATCTCCACCCGTGCGTCGGGCAGGACCGGCCGCAGTGCGTGCATCGCCCGGTCCACCCGGGACTGCTCGGCCGCATCACGCACCCGTACGTCGACGGCGAAACGTCCGCTGCCCGGAACCGTGTTGGTGGTGCTCCCGGAGGTCAGCACGGTCGGGGTCACGCTCGTGCCCCGCCGCGGGTCGGGAAGCCCGTTCACCGCCAGGACCTGGTGGGCCAGTTCGACGGTGGCGTTGACACCGCGTTCGGGCTCCAGGCCTGCGTGGGCGGCCCGGCCGTGCACCCGCACCTCGTACAGCGACACGCCCTTGCGTCCGGTCTTGAGGGCGCCGCCGTCCGCGGACGCCTCCAGCACCAGTGCCGCGGCACAGTCGGACGCCTCCTCCTCCACCAGCCACCGCGAGGTCGGTGAGCCCAGCTCCTCGTCGCCGGTGACCAGGACGGTGACGCCCGACGGGTCGGGCAGGGCCGCGACGGCGTGGAAGGCCATGACCAGCCCGGCCTTCATGTCGAAACAGCCGGGACCGCGTACGACGCCGCCGTCCACGGAGAACGGACGGCGGGCCAGCGAGCCGATCGGCCACACCGTGTCGTGGTGCCCGAGCAGCAGCACCCGCGACGGCGCGTCGCCCAGCCGCCACCGCAGATGGGTGCGCCCCTCGATGACGATCCGCTCCGGCCGGACGCCGAGCCGGGCCGTCCCCAGCTCGGCCACCACGTCGGCGCTCCTCGCGACCGCGTCGAGGTCGGCCGAGGGCGACTCGCGGCCGACGAGCGCCGCGAGGTCGTCGAGGATCCGCGGGAGCGCCGCCGTCATGTGCGTGACCAGGGGCGTCACGAGGTGGCCGCCTTGGGCGTGGCACGCACGCCGTGGTGCATGTACCGCTCGCCGGTGGGGAGGGTGTAGAAGATCACCGGCTGCCAGGTCGTGCTCTCCGGGCTCCGGACGGCGAAGCGCTCACCGGAGGCGTCCAGCGGGATCAGCGGGAACTCCTCCACCGGGTCGGGCACCAGCTCCGCCAGCGGGCCCGTCACGGTGATGCGCAGGACGCCCCCGCCGTCACGCTCCAGGACCTCCATCCGGGCCCCGGCCCGCTCGTAGACGCCGGTGTGCGGCCCGACGTCGACGACCGGGGGCTGCTGCGGAGGCGCCGGTGTGCGCGGCATGTCGAGGCCGGCGAGCTCCGCGAAGATCTCCTGGAAGAGGTCCTCGTACAGGTCGCGGGTGTGGCCGCCGTTGGTGAGCAGCGTGACGGCGAGTCCCTCGGCGGGCAGCAGGCGCAGGAACGCGGACTGGCCGATGGTGTTTCCGTCATGGCCCAGGAGGAAGTGGCCGTCCCAGGTGAACCGGCACCAGCCCAGGCCCCAGGAGTCGCCGAGGGTGTACGGATCGGGCAGCTCGGCGTGCCGGGCGGCCATCGCCTCGGTACCGGCGCCGCTGAGGAGCCGGCCGCCGTCGGCGGTGCGCCCGCCGTTCAGATGCGCGCGGGCGAAGGCCAGGACATCGGCGGTCGTGGAGGTGATCAGCCCCGCGGGTCCCAGGGACCGGGGCAGGCCCCACACCGGCGCCCGCTGCGGGGAGCCGCCGTCGTGCGCCTCGTGGCCGACGGCCGCGCTGTGCAGCAGTGCCTCCTCGGGCAGGGTCACCGTGTGCCGCAGGCCCAGGGGGGCGAAGACCCGCTCGCGGATCGCCCGGTCCCAGGTCATGCCGGTGAGCTGTTCGACGACCCGGCCCATGAGGGAGAACCCGGAGTTGCAGTACGACCAGGTGGCGCCGAGCGGATGGTTCTGCCGTACGTCCGCGAGCCCCGCGACGTAGGTCTCCAGGCAGTCGTCGCCCCGTCCGGTGTCGGTGAAGACATCACCGTCGATGCCGCTGGTGTGGGTCAGCAGGTGCCGCATGGTCACGGCCTTCGTCGTCTCCGGGTCGGCCAGCACCAGTTCGGGCAGCACCGTGACGAGTGGTGCGTCCAGGTCGAGGAGGCCCTCGTCGACCAGTTGCATGACCAGGGTGGCCGTCCACACCTTCGACACCGAACCGATCTGGAAGAGCGAGTCGGTGGTCGTCGGTGTGCCCGTGTCCAGGTTGAGGACGCCGTGGGCCACCTCGACCAGTTCGTCGTCGTGCGCGCCGGCCCAGTCCGGGCGGATCCGCAGGATGCCCAGGGTCGCGCCCGGCACCCGGTGCTTGGCGGCCAGGGCGGCGAGCCGCCGCTGCCAGTACGCGCCGTCGACCGGTGGCCGCCTTCGGCCCGCGGGCCCGCCGGCGTGCCGCTCCACCCACTCGGCGACGCGGCCGTTGAAGTCCAGCAGATGCGACGGGGGACCGTCGAGCACGAACAGGTGCGAGCCGCCCGGGTAGAGGACCAGCTGGGTCGGTACGTCGCGCTCGCGCAGCGCGGTGTGCCACTGCGAGGCCTGACCCATCGGACAGACCAGGTCGTCCGTGCCGTGCAGGATCAGGGTGGGGGTCCGCACGTCCTCGACCCGGGTCAGCGGAGACATGGCCTCGTACCGCTCCCGCAGGGCCCAGGGCGGTCCGCCGAGTTCGTGCGCGGCGAGGAAGTGCCCGTCCTCGGCGGCGCCGGCCATGCTGGTGAGGTCGCTGACGACGCCACCGGCGACGGCCGCGGCGAACCGGTCGTCGTGACCGGTGAGATAGCAGGTCATGTAGCCGCCGTAGCTGTACCCGGTGACCGCGAGGCGGTCGGGATCGGCGACGCCCTCGGCGACCAGCGTGTCCACCGGCTCCAGGAAGTCCTGCGCGTCGGCGAGGCCCCACGCGCCGTTGACGGCGTCGAAGAACCGTTCGCCGTACCCGTCGCTGCCGCGCGGGTTGACCAGGAGCACGTTCCAGCCGCGGGTGGCGAGGACCTGGTGGTAGAGGTGGATGGAGTCGGCGGCGGCGTTCCACGCGTTGTGCGGGCCGCCGTGGATGTCGAGCAGCAGCGGGCGCGGCGTGCCGTCCTGGGCCGCCGGGTCGCCGGTCAGCCAGCCCTGGACCACGGTGCCGTCCGAGATGGTGAACTCCCGCTCCACCCGCGGGAACAGTTCGACGTCGGCCAGGGCCGAGCCGTGTGCGGTGCGGACGGTCCGGGAGCCCGACGCGAGGTCGAGCACGACGATTTCGCCGAACGACGTGGGCGTGGCGAGCACGAGCGCGACCGTGTGGCCGCGCACGGCCATGCCCGACACGATGTGTCCGGCGCCGCCGAGCACGAGACGGGGCCGTCGCTCCGCCGGGTCGCCGTCGAGACCGACGGCGTACAGGTGCGTGCAGCCGCGGTCGCGGACGCAGAACAGCACCGTGCCGCCGTCCTGGGCGAGTTGGGGCAGCGCGCCGGGGTAGCCGGGGCCGCCCGGCATCACGTTGCGGTCCAGGGACGCGGCGAGGTCCGTCACGCCCGTGCCGGCATCGTCGTCGAGCGGGACGTGCAGCAGCCGCGCGTGGCCCACCGGGTCCTTGAGGTGGCCGACGACCAGTAGCGCGGTGCCGTCCGCCGTCCAGTCGACGGTCGCGGCCCTGCCCTCGGGGAGGCCGACCCGCACCGGCACCGCCGTGGGGTCGTCGAGGGCGAGCACATGGGTCGCGGAGTGGGCGGTCAGGTCCGCGTTCGGCGCCGTCGCGGCGGTGAAGGCCAGCCGCGTGCCGTCCGGGGACCAGGCCGGCGGCGAGGCGTACCAGTCCCCGTCGGTGAGCCGGCGGCAGTCGCCGGTGGCGAGGTCGAGGACGTGCAGGTGTCGGCGGACGGTGCCGACGAGGCCGCCCCCGTCGGTCTGGTAGTCGAGCCGGTCGATGACGACCGGCGGGTTCGGCCCGCGCGGGCCGGGTGTGCCGGGGGCGGCCGCGATGTCGACCGGCGCGGTGAACGCGATACGGGTGCCGTCCGGGCTCCACACGGGAGCTCCGGCGCCGAGCGGCAGCGTGGTGAGCGGCTCGGCCTCGCCGCCGTCGGCGGGCAGTTGCCACAGCTGCGCCGGGCCGTCGCCCGCGCGCAGAAAGGCGATTCGGGTGCCGTCCGGGGACCAGCCCGGTGCGTGGTCGTTGCCGCCGCGGGTCAGCTGCCGGGCGTCGCCACCGGCGCCGGGCACCAGCCACAGGTTGCGGACGTGCCGGTCGGCGTCCAGGTCGCTGGTGCGCAGCACATACGCGATCCGCTCGCCGTCCGGCGACAGCGCGGGCTGCTCCGGTGTCGCGATGCCGGCCAGGTCCGCCAGGCGCAGGGGCCGAGTCATGAGGCCCTCCTCACTGTGACATGTGGATGTGAACTGAGAACAGGGAACGGAGAAGGGTGAACGGAGAAAGGCGCAGGTGAACAGGGTGCGGGTGAACGGAGAAGCGTGTACGGGACCGGGGGAGCGGGGCGCGTCACGTCGCGGCGCCCGACGCAGTTCCCGACGCGGTTCCCGAAACAGTTCCCGACGCGGCGCCCGACGCGGCCGGACGGCCGGCGGCGAAGTGGCAGGCGGTGGAGTGCACGCGGTCCGCGGCTCCCGAGGACGGATCAAGGGTGAGGCAGTCGGTGCGCCCGGACAGCACCAGCGGTCCCACGGGACAGCGCGGATGGAAGCGGCATCCCGCCGGCACATGGTGCGGGTCGGGGGGCTCGACGTCCGTGACGGTGCCGTCGCCCTCACTCGCGGTCTCCCACGCGTATCCGTCCCGGCCGGGCGCCGCCGCCAGCAGTTCCCGGGTGTAGGGATGCTGCGGGTCGGCCAGTACCTCGTGAGCGGGGCCGCACTCGACGATGCGGCCGAGGTACATCACCGCGATGACGTCGCTGACGTAGCGCACCACCGCGAGGTTGTGCGAGATGAACAGCATGCCCAGGCGCATCTGGCGCTGGAGGTCGCGTACGAGGTTGAGCACGGTGCCCTGGACCGACACGTCGAGCGACGAGGTGATCTCGTCCGCGATGACCACCTCGGGCCGGCCCGCCAACGCCCGTGCGAGCGCGACCCGTTGACGCTGTCCTCCGGACAGTTCGGCCGGCCGGGCGAAGACGTGTCCCGCGTCGAGACCCACCAGACCGAACAGCCGGGTGACCTCGGCGCGGCGTCCGCCGGCGCCGTCCGGAGCGGCCCGCGGAATGGCCTCGGCGACCGAGTCGCCGACCCGCATCCGCGGGTCCAGCGAGGCGTACGGGTCCTGGAAGACCATCTGCACCGCCCGCCCGGCCCGGCCCGATGTGCGGTGGTGCGCCGTGCGGTGGTTCGCCTCCTTGCCGTCGAGCAGTACGCGTCCGGCGGCGACCGGCGCGAGACCGACCGCTGCCCGCGCCAGGGTGGACTTTCCCGAGCCGGACTCGCCGACCAGGCCGACCACCTGCCCCGAGGGCACGGTCAGACTGACTCCGTCGACGGCCTTCATCGCCCGTCGCCCCGTGCCGTAGCGCACGGTGACGTCCTCGAATCGCAGCTCGCTCACGGCCGGTCACCCTTTTCGCCGATGGGGTCGGCCGGCCGCTCGTCGAGCGGCCGGTCCGCGGGTTCGGTGTGCGGATACCAGCAGGCGACCCGGTGGCCGGGACCGCTCGCCGCCAGCCGCGGATCGTCCGTGCGGCACCGGTCCCGCGCGAACGCGCAGCGGGCCGCGAAGGCGCAGCCGGCCGGCACCTGGTCCGGCGTGACGGGCCGGCCGGGGATGACGGCGAGCGGCCGGTCGAGGTCGGTGTCCATGTGGGGCACGGTGGCGATGAGCGCACGCGTGTAAGGGTGCCGCGCCGCGGTGAGCAGCCGGTCCGAAGGCAGTTCCTCCACGATGCGCCCGGCGTACATCACCAGGACCCGGTCGCAGGTCTGCGCCACCACGTTGATGTCATGGCTGATCAGCAGGAGCGCCACGTCGTCGGCGGCCCGGATGCGCTCCAGCAGGCGCAGCACCTGCCGCTGCACCGTGACGTCGAGCGCGGTC
>NZ_LIPP01000089.1 GCF_001418335.1 Streptomyces aurantiacus
GACGGGGACCCGCGGGCGGACGTCCGGGTACTGGCGGCGCCGCGGCGGCCCACTAACCGACCATCCGCCCGTCCAACACCACCCGCCGCGGCGCCGCCAGTACCCGGACGTCCGCCCGCGGGTCCCCGTCGTACACGACGAGATCGGCCGGCGCCCCCTCCTCCAGCCCGGGCCGCCCCAGCCACGCCCGGGCACCCCAGGTGGTGGCCGACAGCGCCTCGACGGGCGGAATGCCCGCGGTCACCAGCTCCGCGACCTCCCCCGCCACCAGCCCGTGCGGAAGCGAGCCGCCCGCGTCGGTGCCGACGAACACCGGGATTCCGGCGTCGTACGCGGCGCGCACGGTGTCGTAGCGCCGCTCGTACAGCCGCCGCATGTGCGCCGACCACCGGGGGAACTTGTCGTCACCCCCGGCCGCGAGCTGCGGGAACGTCGCGATGTTGACGAGGGTCGGGACGATCGCGACACCGCGCTCCGCGAAGAGCGGGATCGTGTCCTCGGTCAGTCCGGTGGCGTGCTCGACGCAGTCGATGCCCGCCTCGACGAGATCCCGCAGCGAGTCCTCCGCGAAGCAGTGCGCGGTGACGCGGGCGCCCAGCCGGTGTGCCTCGGCGATCGCCGCCTCGACGGCGTCGCGCGGCCAGCAGGCGCCGAGGTCGCCCGTTCCGCGGTCGATCCAGTCGCCCACCAGCTTGACCCAGCCGTCGCCGCGCCGGGCTTCTTCGGCCACGTGAGCGACGAGGTCGGCGGGCTCGATCTCGTGGGCGAAGTTCCGGATGTAGCGGCGGGTACGGGCGATGTGGCGGCCCGCCCTGATGATCTTCGGCAGGTCGTCGCGGTCGTCGATCCAGCGGGTGTCGGAGGGGGAGCCGGCGTCGCGCAGGAGGAGGGCGCCTGCCTCGCGCTCGGACAGGGCCTGCTTCTCCGCGACGTCTGCGGGGACCGGGCCGTGGGTGCCGAGGCCCACGTGGCAGTGGGCGTCGACCAGTCCGGGCAGGACCCAGCCCTCGACGGTGCGGATGTCCCGGGCACCCGGGCCCCGCGGGCGCTCGTAGGTGATGGTGCCGCCGACGACCCAGAGTTCGTCCCGGGCGTCGTCGGGGGCGACGAGTACGCGGCCTTTTACGTGCAGCACCGGCTGATCGCTCATGTACGGCACCCTAGTCGCGCGGCTCCCGTACCCCTACGGGGTGCTGTACCCCTACGGGGTGCGGTCCTCCTCCACCTCCGCCATCGCCGGGTCCAGCAGGCGGGAGAGGAAGTGGCGGGTGCGGTCGTGGCTCGGGTTGCCGATGACCTGGGCCGGTGTGCCCTCCTCGACGATCACTCCGCCGTCCATGAAGACGACGCGGTCGGCGACCTCCCTGGCGAAGGACATCTCGTGGGTGACGACCATCATGGTCATGCCCTCGTCGGCGAGCATGCGCATCACGGCGAGGACGTCCCCGACCAGTTCCGGGTCGAGCGCCGAGGTGGGCTCGTCGAAGAGCATCACCTCGGGGCCCATGGCGAGCGCGCGGGCGATGGCGACGCGCTGCTGCTGACCGCCGGAGAGGGAGGCGGGGTAGGCCGTCGCCTTCTCGGAGAGGCCGACGCGCCGGAGGTTCTCGGCGGCGACCTTCCCGGCCGCCTCCTTGTCGCGGCCCAGCACCCGGCGCTGCGGCAACGTCAGGTTGTCGGTCACCGTCAGATGCGGGAAGAGGTTGAACTGCTGGAAGACCATGCCGATCCGGCGGCGTACGGCATCGATGTCGACGTCCGGGTCGGTGATCTCGATGCCGTCGACGAAGACCTGGCCCTTCGTGGGCTCTTCGAGGAGGTTCACGCAGCGCAGCAGCGTCGACTTGCCGGACCCCGAGGGGCCGATGACGCACACGACCTCGCCGGAACCGACCTCCAGGTCGATGCCGCGCAGCACCTCGTTGTCGCCGAACGACTTGTGCAGCCCGCGGACCTGGATCTCCGGCGTGCCGCTTCCGCCGGTACCGGTACCGTTCTTCTTCTCGATGCTCACTTGGTGGCCTCCCCGGCCTTCGCCTCAAGGCGGCGTACGACGAACCCGAGCGGGATCGTGACCAGCAGATAGCACAGGCCCGCCACCAGGATCGGCGTCGAGTTGGCGGTCTCGCTGGCCAGGTCGCGGCCGAACTTGGACAGTTCCCGCTCCTCAAGGGTGACCCCGAGGAACAGCACCAGCGAGGAGTCCTTGAAGAGGAGCACCAACTCGTTGGTGAGCGGCGGGATCACGATGCGGAACGCCTGCGGAATGATGATGGAGACCATGGCGCGGGCGTGCGAGAAGCCCAGCGAACGGGCCGCCTCCATCTGCCCCTTGGGCACGGCCTGGATGCCCGCGCGGATCGTCTCCGCCATGTACGCGGCGGCCACCAGGCCGAGCGCGAGCGCGACCTTTCCGTACGTGCCGCCGGGGATCTCCGTGCCGGGGAACGCCAACGGCACGGCGACGCCCACGAAAATGAAGATCAGCAGGGCGGGCAGCCCGCGGAAGATCTCGATGTAGATGCCGGCCAGCCAGCGGTACGGGCCGACCGACGAGAGCCGCATCAGGGCGACGACCACGCCGAGGGCGAGGCCGAAGACGAAGCCGGACATCGTGTAGAGGACGGTGTTCTTCAGCGCCAGCGTGATGATGTCCGGGAACATCCGCTCGGCCAGGTCGACCTGCGCGAACTGGTTCCGCAGCTGGTCCCAGTCGGCCGTGAGACCGAGGGCGACCAGCGCGGCGACGAACACCGCGTACTGGACGCCGCGCGACACGGCCCGCTTCTGCCGCCTGGTCAGACCGCTTCTGCGGGGCGGGACCCGGGTGCCGGCCTCACTCATGAGGTGGCGGACGGCGAAGCGGAGGCGGCGTCCTCGTCGTACGGGCCGATCCACTTCTCGTACAGCTTCTTGTACGTGCCGTCGGCCTTCGCGTCCGCCAGCGCCTTGTTGACGGCTTCGAGGAGCTTGGTGTTGCCCTTCTTCAGCGTGAAGCCGTACTCCTCACCGGTGTTGATGTTGTCGGCGACCTGGAAGGCGTCGGCGTTGGCCTTGTTCTTCAGCCAGCCCTGGACGACCGGGTAGTCGATGACGACGGCCTTGACCTGGCCGGTGCGCAGGCCGTTGAGGAGCGCGTCCGAGGACTCGAAGGAGACCGGGTTCAGGCCCTTGCTCTGCGCGAACTCCTCGCCGGTGGTCTGCGCCTGCGCGCCGACCTTCTTGCCCTTGAGGCCCGCGAGGGAGGAGATGCCGCTCTTCTTGTCGGCCAGGACGGCCTGGGTGGCCTCGAAGTACGGGTCGGAGAAGTCGACGTTCTTCTTGCGTTCGTCGGTGATCGTCATGCCGGCCGCGGCGAGGTCGCACTGGCCGGAGTTGAGGGATCCGCCGGTCTTGAAGTTCTCGAAGGGCTGGTCGAGGACCACCTGCTTCACGCCCAGGTCCTTGGCGACCAGGTCGACCAGCGACACGTCGAAGCCCTGGACCTTGCCGTCGATCTCCGACTGGAACGGCGGGTACGGCAGGTGCGTGCAGGTGGTGAGCTGTCCGCCCTTGACGAGTTCGACCCCGTTCGCGGTGGTCTTCTTGCCCCCGTCGTCGTCCGAGGAGCAGCCGGCTACGAGCAGCAGCCCGGCCGTCGCGGTGGTGGCGGCGAGAATGCGGGTCCGGCGCCCGAAGACCTTCTTCACGGGGATGTCCTCCTGTGGGGAAACTGTGGCTTCTGATTATAAGGATCTGTTTGAGGCTCTCAAACAATCCCATGGCCGTGGTGGCGCCCGGCCTCAGATGTCGCCGGTGGGGCGAGCACGGGGACGCCGGTTACGCTCGTTGCTGTTTACCCCGTGAGTGAAGAGAGCAACGCCGTGACCCACCCCTTCCTGGACCTGGCGCCGCTGAGCGCCGCGCACTTCGCGTCGATCGAGGACCGCGTGGCGCGGCTGCTCTCCACCGAGCAGGACGTCGTGATCATGCAGGGTGAGGCGCTGCTGCCCCTGGAAGGGGCCATCCGTGGCACCGCAGGTCCCGGCACGACGGCGCTCAACGTGATCACCGGTCCGTACGGGCAGACGTTCGGCGACTGGCTCAGGGACTGCGGCGCGACCGTGTACGACCTGGCCGTGCCCTTCCACACGGCGGTCAAGGCCGCGCAGATCCGCGCGGCCCTCGCCGTGCACCCGGAGATCGACTTCGTCTCCCTGGTGCACGCGGAGGCGGCCACCGGGAACACCAACCCGGTCGCGGAGATCGGTGAGGCCGTACGGGAGCACGGCGCCCTCTTCTACCTGGACGCGGTGGCCTCGGTCGGCGCCGAGCCGGTGCTGCCGGACGCGTGGGGCGTGGACCTGTGCGTGATCGGGGCGCAGAAGGCGATGGGCGGGCCCGCCGGGGTCTCGGCGGTCTCGGTGAGCGAGCGGGCCTGGGCCCGGATGGCCGCGAACCCGAACGCGCCGCGCCGCTCCTACCTCTCCCTCCTGGACTGGAAGGAACGCTGGGTGGACGCCGGCCGTACGGCCCTTCCGCACGCCCCGGCCCAGCTGGAGATGCTGGCCCTTGAGGCCTGTCTGGCCCGCATCGAGACGGAGGGACCGGCCACGGTGATGGCCCGCCACGCCTCGGCCGCTGCCGCCACCCGGGCGGGGGTGCTTGCGCTGGGCGGGGGTCTTGAGCCGTATGTGTACGAGGCCTCGGAGGCGGCGCCGGTGGCCACGACGCTGCGTGCCCCTGCCGGGGTGGATGCCAGTGAACTGGTGGCCAGGGCGTTGGCCGCCGAACCGGGGCTTCCGCTGGCTGCGGGCGGGGGTGTTCTGGCGAAGGAGATGATCCGGGTCAACCACTACGGGTCTGCGGCGAGCTTGGCCGTGGTCGGGCGGTGCCTCACCGCGCTGGGCGCGGCGCTGGCCGCCTGAGCACCGGCCTGAGCACCGAGTTCCACCTGCGGCCCGGTGGGGGCTCGGCGCGCAGTTCCCCGCGCCCCTTGGTTTGCTGGGGCGCAGCCCTGCTTTTTAAGGGGCGCGGGGAACTGCGCGAGCAACCCCCACCGGGCCCGCAGCCGGGAATGAACGTCAGCCATTGAACGTTCACGCATCCAGCGGGGCGCACCCGCTGTCCGTTCGAGCGGGAAAGAGTCGGAGACATGCGCGTCGAGATCTGGAGCGACATCGCCTGCCCCTGGTGCTACGTGGGCAAGGCCCGCTTCGAGAAGGCGCTCGACGCCTTCCCGCACCGCGACGGCGTCGAGGTGGTGCACCGTTCCTTCGAGCTCGACCCCGGTCGCGCGAAGGGCGACATCCAGGCGGTCATCCCGATGCTCACCGAGAAGTACGGCATGAGCGAGGCGCAGGCTCAGGCCGGCGAGGAGAACCTCGGCACGCTGGCCGCCGCGGAGGGCCTGGCCTACCGCGCCCAGGGCCGCGACACCGGCAACACCTTCGACATGCACCGGCTGCTGCACCTCGCCAAGGAGCGGGGCCGCCAGGACGAGCTGATGCAGGCCTTCTACGAGGCGAACTTCACCGAGGAGCGTTCCGTCTTCGGCGACGACGAGCGGCTCGTGGAACTGGCGGCCGGCGCCGGGCTCGGCGAGGACGAGGTCCGCAAGGTGCTCGCCGACCCGGCCGCGTACGCCGACGACGTCCGCGCCGACGAGCGCGAGGCCGCCGAGCTGGGTGCGAACGGCGTGCCGTTCTTCGTCCTGGACCGCAAGTACGGCGTCTCCGGCGCCCAGCCCGCCGAGGTCTTCACGCAGGCCCTGGAGCAGGCATGGGCGAGCCACTCCCCGCTGAAGCTGATCCAGCAGGACGACGTCGCGGGCGAGGTGTGCGGTCCGGACGGCTGCGCGGTGCCCCAGCAGCACTGAAGCGCAGGTCGAGGCGGACCTATAAGCGTTCCTAAGTGGAACCACGTAAAAATCGGCAATGGACGACAGGTCCCCGGGGCCGCACAGTGGTTTCCATGGAGACCTTCGAGAGCCTCGTCCGTGCCGAGTTCGCCCCGAAGAACACCTACCTGAACACCGCCAGTACCGGGCTGCTCCCGGCCCGCGCGGTCGCCGCGGTGCGGGCCGGCGTCGAGTCCGTGGCTGCCGGACAACCGCAGGACATGTTCGCCGACGTGGAGGCCACCCGCGCCGCCTTCGCCCGGCTCCTCGGGGTCCCGGACAGCCGTGTGGCGGCCGGGGCCTCGGTCGCCGTCTACACCGGACTGATCGCCGCCTCGCTGCCCGCGGGTGCCGAAGTCCTCACCGCCGAGGGCGACTTCACCTCCGTGGTGAACCCCTTCCATGTGCGCCGCGACCTCAAGGTGCGTACGGTGCCGCTGGAGCGGATCGCCGAGTCGGTGCGCCCCGGCACCGCGCTCGTCGCGGTGAGCGCGGCACAGTCCGCGGACGGCCGGATCGCCGACCTGCCGGCGCTGCGCGAGGCCGCGCGCGAACACGGCGCCCGTACGTACATCGACGCGTCGCAGGCCGCCGGATGGCTGGCGGTCGACGCGGACGCGTACGACTACGTCTCCTCCGTGGCCTTCAAGTGGCTGGTCTGCCCGCGGGGCGTGGCCTTCCTGGTCGTTCCGGAGGACTTCGGAGGGCTCGACCCGGTCTTCGCGGGCTGGGTCGCGGGAGAGAACCCCTGGGACAGCTGCTACGGGCCGGTCGAGGAACTCGCCCACAGCGCACGGCGGTTCGACGAAAGCCCCAGCCTCTTCTCGTACGCCGGTGCCCGCCACTCCCTCGAACTGATGGAGGAGCTGGGCGTGGACACCGTACGCGCCCACGACCTGGGCCTCGCCGACCGGTTCCGGGCGGGCCTCGCCGCTCTGGGGCAGGAGCCGGTCCCGGCGCCGGGCTCGGCCATCGTCTCCGTGCCCGGACTCGGTCACCGGCAGCCGGAGCTGAGCCGGGCGGGCATCGAGGTCTCCGACCGCGCGGGCAATCTGCGGGCCGCCTTCCATCTGTACAACACGCCCGCTGACGTCGATCGCCTGCTGGACGTCCTGTCCGGCTGACTGCCGCGCGGCCCACGAACGGGCGGCGGCGCCGGCCTGGCTCTAGGCCCTGTCGGTGCTCGGCTCGGTGCTCGGCGGGGCCGGGCAGTCGGCCGTGTCCGTGCACAGGTTCGCCTCGACGCGCGCGAGGAGGTGCATGAGCTGGGCGCGCTCGGCGGGGCTCAGCCCGGCGAGGGTGTGCTCCTCCAGTCCGGCCCAGGTGCGCGTGACGTCGTCGAGGAGCCCGCTGCTCTGCTCCGTCGCCTCGACGAGGACAGCGCGGCCGTCCCTCGGGTCGGGGCGGCGGCGTACGTGTCCTGCCTGTTCCAGGCGCTGGAGCATCTTCGTGACCGTCGACGGATCAAGCTCGACCGCCTTGATCAGCTCCGCCTGACGCACCGCGCCCGCGTCCCACAGGAACATCATCACAAGCTCCTGACCGGGGTAGAGCCCGGCCCCGCGCAGCAGCCTGCCCGCCGTGGTGCGGTGCAGCCGGGCCACCCTGGAGATGGCATGACTGACCGGGCCGCCGCACGCCGCGGAGGACAGGTGGGCGGTACAGGCGGGGTCGTCCTGTGCGGCCTCGGCCTCGTGGGTGGCACTCATCCCGACTCCTTGCTCCCGCGGTTCCCGCGCACGTCGCATGTCCGTCTCAGCCAAGCACCCAACCGAGATTACCTCGGGAGGCGACACATCATTTTGGCCGACCAAGGAATTAATCGCGGGGGCATCCCGTTCGGGTAGTTGGCCGACCACACATACCCTCCGAGGAGCCATGGTGACCACCGCACACGACCCGATCAACCTGTCCGGCACGCCGCTCACGAACCGCATCGTGATGGCGCCGATGACGCGCAGCCGGGCCGGCGACGGCGGAGCGCCGACCGATCTCAATGCCGAGTACTACGCCCAGCGCGCGTCCGCCGGCCTGATCGTCACCGAGGGCATCCAGCCGTCCGCGGTGGGCCAGGGCTATCCGGACACGCCGGGCCTGCACAGTGCCGAGCAGATCGCGGCCTGGCGGAAGGTGACCGACGCCGTGCACGCCGCGGGCGGCCGGATCTTCGCGCAGCTCATGCACGCGGGCCGGATCGGTCACCCGACGCTGCTGCCCGACGGGCTCGTCAACGTCGGCGCGTCGCCCGTGCCGGCCCAGGGGCAGGTCTACACCCACGAGGGCCCCCTCGACTACATCACCCCGCGCGAGCTGACCGGCGACGAGGTCCGCGCCACCGTGGGCGAGTTCGCGGCAGCCGCGAAGGGCGCGATCGAGGCGGGCTTCGACGGGGTCGAACTGCACGGCGCCAACGGCTACCTGATCCACCAGTTCCTCGCCCCGGGCTCCAACCACCGCACCGACGAGTGGGGCGGCTCGGTCGAGAACCGCATCCGGTTCGCAGTAGAGACCGTCAAGGCCGTCGTCGCGGAGATCGGCGCCGGTCGTACGGGGATCCGGCTCTCACCCGGCAACCCGTTCAACGACATCCAGGAGCCCGAGCCGGAGCCGACGTACACCGCCCTCGTGGCCGCGCTGGAGCCGCTGGGCCTCGCGTATCTGCACATCACCGAGGTGGGCGAGGTCCGCGAGCTGACGCTCGCGCTGCGCAAGCGGTTCAGCGGCACCTTCATCCTGAACCCGGCGACCGAGGGGCCGACCGGGCCGGAGTCCCTGGCGCTCATCGAGGACGGCGCCGCCGATCTCGTCGCCTTCGGCCGGCTGTTCCTGGCCAATCCCGACCTGCCCGCCCGGCTGAGGGCCGGCGGTCCGTTCAACGAGGCCGACGCGGCGACGCTCTACGGCGGGGACGCGAAGGGCTACACGGACTACCCGGCGCTGTAAGGCGGTTGGATCGGACTCGGCCCGGCGCCCGACTCGCGTGAGTCGGGCGCCGGGCCGATCGCCTTCGGGCGGACGTCACTTCACCGGAGTGAAGTCTCTCGCCCCGATGAACTCGGGCCGGCGCACCGGTGCCGCGAACGGCTCCACCGCCGCGTTCTCCACGCTGTTGAACACGATGAAGACGTTCGAGCGCGGGAACGGCGTGATGTTGTCGCCCGAGCCGTGCATGCAGTTGCAGTCGAACCAGGTCGCCGAGCCGGCCCGGCCGGTGAAGAGCTTGATGCCGTGCTGGGACGCGAACTTGGTGAGCGCCTCGTCGGACGGCGTGCCCGCGTCCTGCATCTGCAGCGACTTCTTGTAGTTGTCCTTCGGCGTGGCCCCCGAGCAGCCGAGGAACGTGTGGTGCGACCCCGGCATGATCATGAGGCCGCCGTTGGTGTCGAAGTTCTCGGTCAGCGCGATCGAGACGGACACCGTCCGCATGTTCGGCAGGCCGTCCTCGGCGTGCCAGGTCTCGAAGTCCGAGTGCCAGTAGAAGCCGCTGGCGCCGAAACCGGGCTTGACGTTGATCCGTGACTGGTGCACGTACACGTCGGAGCCGAGGATCTGCCGGGCGCGGCCCACCACACGCTCGTCGCGCACCAGCCGGGCGAAGACCTCGCTGGTGCGGTGGACCTCGAAGACCGAGCGGATCTCCTGCGACTGCGGCTCGACGATCGAGCGCTCGTCGGCGCGGACCGCCGGGTCGGTGACCAGGCGCTCCAGCTCGGCCCGGTAGACGGCGACCTCGTCGTCGTCGATGAGCTGCCCGACGGAGAGGAAGCCGTCCCGCTCGTACGACTGCAGGTCGGCACCCGGGATGGGGCCCGGCGTACCGGGCTCGCTCCACACAACCGGGTCCTGTCGGGGCGTGGACACCTCACTGGCGCCGCGGCTGGGATACAGGTCGGTGACGGTCGTCATCGGTTCAGACCTCCTCGGGCTCGGTCAGCAGGGGGTAGACGCCGTTCTCGTCGTGGTCCTCCCGTCCGGTCACCGGCGGATTGAAGACACAGATGCAGCGGAAGTCCTCCTTGACCCGCAGCCGGTGCCTCTCGTGCCCGTCGAGGAGGTACATGGTTCCCGGCGTGATCGTGTACTTCTTGCCGGTCTCGTCGTCGGTGAGCTCGGCCTCACCCGCCACGCAGACGACGGCCTCGATGTGGTTGGCGTACCACATCGACGTCTCCGTGCCCGCGTACAGGATCGTCTCGTGCACGGAGAAGCCGACCTTCTCCTTGGCGAGGACGATGCGCTTGCTCTCCCAGGTGCCCGACGCCGATTTCACGTGTCGGTCGGTGCCTTCGATCTCCTTGAACGAACGGACTATCACGGTGCTACGAAGCCTCCTTCAGGCTGTTCTTGCTCTGCGGGGGGTGCGGTTCAGGCCGTCTCTCGGACGGCCCGGGCGAGGGTACGAAGGCCCTCGTCCAGCTCGTCGGGCGTGATGGTGAGCGCCGGGAGGAGTTTCACGACCTCGCCCTCCGGGCCCGACGTCTCGATCAGCAGGCCGAGTTCGAAGGCCCGGTGGGCCACGCGGCCCGCGCGCGCCTTGTCGTGGAACTCCATGCCCCAGACCAGGCCGCGGCCGCGGTACTCCTTCACGTCGGCGAGGTTCTCCTCGGTGACGGAGATCAGCGACTGCTCGATCTGCTCGCCGCGGGCGCGGGTCTGCTTCTCCATGGCGGGCCCGTCGGACCAGTACGTCTCCAGGGCGGCGGCGGCCGTCACGAAGGCGGGGTTGTTTCCGCGGAACGTGCCGTTGTGCTCGCCCGGCTCCCAGATGTCCAGCTCGGGCTTGAACAGGCACAGGGACATGGGCAGCCCGTAGCCGCTGATGGACTTGGAGACGGTCACGATGTCGGGCACGATCCCCGCCTCCTCGAAGGAGAAGAAGGCGCCCGTGCGGCCGCAGCCCATCTGGATGTCGTCGACGATCAGCAGCATGTCCTGGCGCTCGCACAGGCCGGCGAGGGCGCGCAGCCACTCGGCACGGGCGACGTTGATGCCGCCCTCGCCCTGCACCGTCTCGACGATCACGGCGGCGGGCTTGTTGAGGCCTGAGCCCTGGTCCTCCAGGAGCCGCTCGAACCAGAGGAAGTCCGGGACCTGCCCGTCGAAGTAGTTGTCGAAGGGCATCGGCGTGCCGTGCACGAGCGGGATACCGGCGCCGGCCCGCTTGAAGGCGTTGCCGGTCACGGCGAGCGAGCCGAGCGACATGCCGTGGAAGGCGTTGGTGAAGGAGACGATGGACTCCCTCCCCTTCACCTTGCGGGCCAGCTTCAGCGCGGACTCGACGGCGTTGGTTCCCGTCGGGCCGGGGAACATGACCTTGTACGGCAGGTCGCGGGGGCGCAGCACCAGGTTCTGGAACGACTCCAGGAAGCTGCGCTTGGCGGTCGTCGACATGTCGAGACCGTGGGTGACGCCGTCGCGTTCCAGGTAGTCGATCAGGGCGCGTTTCAGTACGGGGTTGTTGTGTCCGTAGTTGAGTGAGCCGGCGCCCGCGAAGAAGTCGAGGTATTCATGGCCGTCCTCGTCGAACATGCGGCTGCCCTGCGCGCGGTCGAAGACGGTGGGCCAGCTGCGGCAGTAGCTGCGCACCTCCGACTCCAGGGTTTCGAAGACGCTCAGGTCGGGCTGGGTGATGGTCACGGCGATACTCCTCAGGCGTGGGGGGTCAGAGCGACAGGGGACCGATGCGGTACAGCACTTCGGGGTCGTGCGGGCCGTCGGGGAAGTGCCCTGTGTCGAACAGGACCTCCCGCTCGACGGTCGCGCCGTGGCGCGCGGCATACGAAGTGAACAGCCGCTCGGATGCGGTGTTGCCCGGGGTGATGGTGGTCTCCACGGAGGTCAGCTCGCTCTGGCCGGCGACCCGGAGGGTCAGCCCGTCGAGGAGCGCCGCGGCGAGACCACGTCCACGCTGTGCCGCGTCGACGGCCACCTGCCACACGAGAAGCGCCTGGGGGCGCTCGGGCCGGAGGTAACCGGTGACGAAGCCGACGGGCTCGCCGTCGGCCGTACGCGCCACCGCTGAGGTGCCGGCGAAGTCACGGCACCACAGCAGGTAGCTGTAGGAGGAGTTCAGGTCGAGGGTTCCGGAGTCCTTGGCAATGCGCCAGAGTGCGGCTCCGTCCACCACCTGCGGACGGTCGATCCGCAGCCCTTCTGGCATTTCCAGGAATTCCGCTTGCAGGTCTGCTTGTGCGGCGGTCATGTCTATTAAATTTACCCAGCAAAAGTCGAAATCGCATCGCTGGATGGGGTTACGCAAACAGGGACCGTGTGTTACATCGCGGGCGCGGGCCCCTCGTCGACCTGGTTGAAACCGCCACTTTGTCCGGGAAATACCGGACAGAACAGACACTCTGTGGTTTGCGTCACAGCGGCGAAACCGCCACGAGATCCGCTTGTAGCACGAGGCCGATGTTCGAAAAATCGTGGCGTTTAAGGCCCAAGAAAGCGGGCAGAAGCTTATGGGAAGCTGCAATAAATAAAGACAGTATGAGCGCCTGATTAAATCAGATCAGAATTTCCGCGACTCCGCGACCCGACGCCGACAGCCGCCCACGGCCGTGGCGGCGCCCCGCTGGAGCGCCGCCGTGCGCGAGGTTCAGGAGCCGTCCCGCAGGTCCGCCGGCCAGTCCGGGCGGAACGCGAGGTGGTCGTACGTGACCACGCAGCCCTCGCCCATCGGGGACTGGGTCATGAAGCCGACCAGGGCCGCGCCGGTCTCCTTCTCGTCCGCCAGGGTGAAGAGGCGGACGAAGGTCCAGCGCTCACCGTCCTTGGAGGCGTGGAAGGCGAAGGCCCGGCCGGTGCGGCTGATCCGGAGCCAGACGGAGCTGCCGTCGACCGTGAAGGAGTTGGCGTCGTCCGAGTGCCCTCTGGTGACGACCGTGCAGACGGTGGGCACGTCCGGGGAGTTTTCGAGGCAGAGCTTCGCCCAGGCCCGTTCGCCCACGTGTATGTAGAGCACACCCGCGTCGAAGGCCCCGGAGAAGCCGACCGTGACGCGAGCGATCAGCTGGAAGTCCCCTTCGGGCGCCCCCAGCAGCCGGGGCGCGTCGGACGCGGGGTCCAGCCCCTCATCTGTGGGCGGCACGAACCGGTCCTGCCGCGCCCCCGCCCACCCGGTGAGCACCCCACCCTCGTACGACCAGTGCCCGTCGGGCCCATAACTACGAAGAGAAAACGGAAGTTCGGGAAGTTCGAGATCCATACCCGGATCATCCCAGCCCCGTCAGGGGCGCGGGGAACGACGCGATCTTCTGTCTTCAGGGGCGCGGGGAACTGCGCGACAAGCCACAACGGGCCCGCAGCCGACAACCGACGGCCACGGACCCAACCGCACAAAAAGCGGAGCGCTACCGCTCCAGGCGCCCGTCATACCGCCGAGGCAACCCCAACGGATTCCCGTCCCGCAACTCGGCCGGCAACAACCCCTCCGCCGCGTTCTGGTACGCGACCGGCCGCAGCCACCGCTCGATGGCCGTCCCGCCGACGGACGTCGACGTGGACGTCGTCGCGGGATACGGCCCGCCGTGCTGCTGGGCCGGCGCCACGGCGACCCCCGTCGGCCACGCGTTCACGACCACGCGCCCCGCGAGCGGCGTGAGCTCGGCGAGGATCTCCGCGCCACGCCCCCCGCCGGCCTCCTCCTCCGCCGACAGGTGGACCGTCGCGGTGAGGTTGCCCGGCAGCCGCGCGAGCACCGCGTTCGCCTCGGCCTCGTCCGCGTAGCGCGCGACCACGGTCACAGGACCGAAGCACTCTTCGAGCAGCAGGTCGTACTCGCTCTCGGTGGCCAGCCGCCCCGCAGGCACCGTCAGGAACCCGGGGCTCACCGTGTGCTCACCGCCCGCTCCCGGCGTCACCGGGGCGTCCACGTCGGGCAGCCCGGCGCGCTCGGCGACCCCCGCGACGAAGTTGTCGCGCATACGGTGGTCGAGCAGGACGCCCGCGTCGGTGTCGCTCACCGCGTCCGTCAGGGACTTCAGCAGGCGGTCCCCCGCCGCGCCGGCCGGCGCCAGCACCAGGCCCGGCTTCACACAGAACTGGCCGACGCCCAGCGTCACGGAGCCCGCGAGCCCCGTACCGATCGCCTCTGCGCGCTCGGCCGCCGCGGCCTCGGTGATCACGACCGGGTTGAGCGAGCCCAGCTCGCCGTGGAACGGGATCGGCGCGGGCCGCGCCGCCGCCGCGTCGAAGAGGGCGCGTCCGCCGCGTACCGAGCCGGTGAAACCGGCGGCCGAGACCAGCGGGTGCTTGACCAGCTCGACGCCCGCCTCGAAGCCGTGGACCAGGCCGAGGACGCCGTCCGGGATGCCGTGCAGGGCGGCGGCCCGACGCAGGACGGAGGCGACCAGCTCGGACAGGCCCGGGTGGTCGGGGTGCGCCTTGACGACGACCGGGCAGCCCGCGGCGAGCGCGCTGGCGGTGTCGCCGCCGGCCACCGAGAAGGCGAAGGGGAAGTTCGAGGCCGAGTAGACGGCGACGACGCCCAGCGGCACCTTGTAACGGCGCAGGTCCGGGATCGGCGGGGTCGCCGTGGCGTCGGGGTGGTTGATCACGACGCCGAGGAACTCGCCCTCGTCGACGATGTCCGCGAAGGCCCGCAGCTGGTAGCAGGTACGGGCGAGTTCGCCGGTGAGCCGGACCGGGCCGAGCGCGGTCTCCGCGTCGGCCGCCTCCACGAGGGGTTCCTTGGCGTCTTCGAGCTGGTCGGCCGCGGTGCGCAGGAAGGCCGCGCGGACCGTGCGGTCGGCGAGAGCCCCCCGGGCGGCGTGCGCGGCGCGGACGGCCTCGTCCACCTCCTGGGCTGTGGCTTCCACCGCAACCTGCTCGCGCTGCTTCCCGGTTCGGGGGTCGACACTCCAGACTGGTGCTGCTGCCACCGCGGGTCCCTCCAGATGTAATGCCGCAGTTCATGTGCCACTCACCGAAGGCGTTCGATATGCTGAACGCTGTCTCTGGTGGTGAATATGCTGTCGAGACTATTTCCCGGCGAACTAGGGGGTCAAGGCCGATGTCGGCAGGCGAGACGGGCGGCGGAGCGCAGGTCAAGTCCGCGGTGCGGACGGTTGAATTGCTTGAGTACTTCGCCGGACGCCCCGGTATGCACTCCCTGGCCGGTGTTCAGGAAGCCGTCGGGTACCCCAAGTCCAGTCTTTACATGTTGCTGCGCACGCTTGTCGAACTCGGCTGGGTGGAGACCGACGCGACGGGCACGCGGTACGGCATCGGCGTACGGGCACTGCTCGTCGGCACGTCGTACATCGACGGCGACGAGGTCGTGGCCGCGGCACGGCCCACGCTGGACCGGCTCTCCGACGACACGACGGAGACGATCCACCTGGCCCGCCTCGACGGCACGAACGTCGTCTACCTCGCGACCCGCCAGTCCCAGCACTATCTGCGCCCCTTCACGCGTGTGGGGCGCCGGCTGCCGGCCCACTCCACGTCCCTCGGCAAGGCGCTCCTCGCGACCCACACGGACGAGCAGGTACGGAAGCTGCTGCCGGAGACGCTGCCCGCGCTGACCGAGCACACGATCACCGACCGGGAGAAGCTCATCGAGGACCTGCACCAGGTCCGGGAGCAGGGGTTCGCGGTGGACCGCGAGGAGAACACGCTGGGGCTGCGCTGTTTCGGCGTGGCGATCCCCTACCGGACGCCCGCGCGGGACGCGATCAGCTGCTCGGTGCCGGTGGCCCGGCTGACGCCCGCGCACGAGCAGATGGTGAAGGACGCGCTGTTCGACGCGCGGGACCGGCTGACACTCGCGACGCGGAGGCTCTGACGTGTCCGACACACCCGATATCGGGATCGAGGTCGCCCTCCGGGCCGTCCACGACAGTGATCTGCCGGTGTTCTTCCGGCAGACGAACGATCCCGAGTCCCTGCGGATGGCCGCGTTCACGCACAAGGACCCGACCGACCGGGACGCCTTCGACGCCCACTGGAAGCGGGTCCGGGCCTCGTCCGCCGTGAACCGCACGGTCCTCGTCGACGGTGATGTCGTCGGTAGCGTGGCGGTGTACGGGGAACCTGGCGAGCGCGAGGTGACGTACTGGATCGATCGCACGTACTGGGGGCGGGGGATCGCCACGGCCGCGCTGCGGGCGCTGCTTGTCGCCGTGCCCGAGCGACCGTTGTACGGGCGGGCGGCGGCGGACAACCTGGGCTCTTTGCGGGTGCTGGAGAAGTGCGGGTTCGTGGTGACCGAGCGGGCGCGAGGGTTCGCCAACGCTCGGGGGGCCGAGATCGACGAGGTCGTGCTTGTGCTCCGGGAGTGACGTACGGGTGCGTCGTGGCTGGTCGCGCGGTTCACCGCGCCCCTTACGGGGCACGGCCTCATGAACGGTTCATGAGAAACCGGGCCGGAGGGAACGATCGGCCGCCTCCCACTCGTCCTCACCAGCGGGATGAACAAAACGATCAGGCGCGCCTCCGTCTTCACTCTGCTGCTCGTGCTCGCTCTGCTGGTGCGAGCGACCTGGGTGCAGTTCTACGAGGGACAGGCGCTCGCAGAGGACAAGGACAACCGGCGGAACGCGATCGAGCAGTACGCGCTCCCGCTCGGGAACATCATCGTGGGCGGCGACACGGTCACCGGTTCCGCGCGGACGACGGGGGGCGACCTCAAGTACAAGCGCACGTACACCGACGGCAGCCTCTACGCGGCCGTCACCGGGTTCAGCTCGCAGGTGTACGGGGCAACTCAGCTGGAGGGCGTCTACCAGCAACTGCTCGACGGCACGGACACCCGGCTGAAGAACCCCCTGGACACGGTCACCGGCAAGCGCTCCGACCCGGGCGATGTGATCACCACCATCGACCCGGCCGTGCAGAAGGCGGCCTACGAGGCGCTCGGTGACAAGAAGGGCGCGGCCGTGGCGCTCGACCCCGAGACCGGCAAGATCCTCGGCGTCGTGTCCACCCCGTCGTACGACCCCTCGGCGATCAGTACGAGCGACTCCGAAGCCTGGGAGAAGCTGACCAAGGACGCCGACAAGCCGATGACGAACCGGGCGCTGCGGCAGCCGCTGCCGCCGGGCTCGACGTTCAAGCTCGTCGTCGCGGCCGCCGCGCTGGAGGACGGGCTGTACTCGTCGGTGGACGAGAAGACGGACAGCGAGAACCCGTACACGCTGCCGGGCACGACCACGCCCCTGGCGAACGAGAGCAAGTCGGCGCCCTGTGAGAACGCGACGATCCGTGTCGCGCTCCAGTACTCGTGCAACAACGTCTTCGGGAAGATGGCCGTCGACCTGGGCCAGGACAAGCTGAAGGCGATGGCCGAAAAGTTCGGCTTCAACGACACGTCGCAGGACGTGCCCGTGCGGGCGTACACCAGCGTGTACCCGTCGGACATGGACAAGTCGTCCACGGCGCTGACGGGTATCGGGCAGTTCGACGTGACCGCGACGCCGTTGCAGATGGCCATGGTGTCGGCGGCCATAGCCAACGGCGGGAAGCTGGTTACGCCGCACATGGTGTCGAAGATCAGCGACGCGGACGGCAACACGCTGGAGGACTACGACGACGAGACGGAGAGCAAGGAGATCGTCAGTTCGTCCACGGCCGAGCAGCTTCAGTCGGCGATGCGGACGGTCGTCGAGGACGGCACGGGGACGAACGCGCGGATCTCCGGGGCGACCGTGGGCGGCAAGACCGGTACCGCCCAGCACGGGGAGAACAACAGCAAGACGCCGTACGCCTGGTTCACGTCGTATGCGAAGGACGACTCCTCGGGCAAGGAGGTGGCTGTGGCCGTGCTGGTGGAGCAGTCGGATGCGGCGCGGTCGGAAGTGAGCGGGAACGGGTTGGCTGCGCCGGTTGCGGCGGCGATGATGCGGGCCGCGCTGGAGGATTGAGGTTGTCGGCTCGCTGCCGGCCGGTGGGGGCTGGTCGCGCAGTTCCCCGCGCCCCTGTTGGCGGCGCGGGGAAGGGGCTACTTCACGTTCAGGAGCTGTTCGATCGGGTCTATGGCGAAGTAGATCAGGAACAGCGCCGACGTTGCCCACAGCAGCCAGTGGACCTGCCTCGCCCTTCCCAGGACCGTCTTGATGACGACGTAGGACACGAACCCCGCGCCGATGCCGTTGGTGATCGAGTAGGTGAACGGCATCACGGCGATCGTCAGGAACGCGGGGATGGCGATCTCGTACCTGTCCCAGTCGATGTGTTTGACCTGGGTCATCATCAGGAAGCCGACCGCGACGAGGGCCGGCGCGGCCGCCTGCATCGGGACGATGGTCAGCAGCGGGGTCAGGAAGAGCGCGCAGGCGAACAGCCCGCCCGTGACCAGGTTCGCGAAGCCCGTACGGGCGCCCTCGCCGACGCCGGCCGCCGACTCGATGTACGTGGTGGCCGAGGAGGCGGACGAGGCGCCGCCCACGGCCGCCGCGGCGCCGTCGATGAGCAGGACGCGGCCCAGGCCGGGCACCCTGCCCTCCGCGTCCAGCAGCCCGGCCTCGGCGGTGACACCCACGACGGTGCCCATGGTGTCGAAGAAGTCCGACAGGATCAGCGTGAAGACCAGCAGCACCACGGTGATCACACTGACCTCGCCGAACGCGCCGAACAGGCTGAAGTCGCCGAGCAGTCCGAAGTCGGGCGAGGCCACCACGTCGTCGGGCACCTTCGGGGTGGTCAGGCCCCAGCTCTTGATGTCCGCGATCTCGTTGATGACGACCGCGACGATCGTCATGGCCACGATGCTGATCAGGATCGCGCCCTTGACCTTGCGGGCGAGCAGCCCGATGGTCAGCAGCACACCGAGGCAGAACACCAGGATCGGCCAGCCGGTCAGCGCGCCCGTACCGCCGAGCTGCACCGGCACGGTGGTGTTGGCGGCGTCCGGTATGCGGCTGACGAAGCCGGCGTCGACGAAGCCGATGAACGCGATGAACAGACCGATGCCGACGCTGATCGCCTGCTTGAGCGGCTGCGGGATCGCACGCATGACGGCCTCGCGCAGGCCTGTCACCACCAGGACGCAGATCAGCAGGCCTTCGAGGACGATGAGGCCCATCGCGTCGTCCCAGCTCATCAGCGGGGCGATCTGGAAGGCGACGACCGCGTTGAGGCCGAGTCCGGCGGCGAGCGCGAGCGGGAGGTTGCCGCCGACACCCATGACGATCGTCATCACCGCGGCCACCAGGGCGGTGGCGGTGACCAGTTGGACGCTGTCGAGCTGCTCGCCGAACTTGTCCTTGGCGCTGCTGAGGATGATGGGGTTCAGGACAAGGATGTAGGCCATCGTGAAGAACGTGGCGAAGCCGCCTCGTACTTCCCGGCCGAAGGTGGAGCCCCGGGCGGAGATCTTGAAGAACCGGTCGGCGCTGTTTGCCGGGGGCGGGCCGGCGCCGGGCCGGTCCTCCACCTTCTGCGTTTCGGACATGGCGGATACTCCTCGTCACCTGCGTGCCGGGTGTGCGGATGCTGGCTGGATTGTGCCCACGCGGAACCCGTTTCAGGTTTTCATCGTGTTACGGAATGAGGTTCGGCCACCGCACAGGAATCGACAGGGAGAGGTCGCCCGTGGGCACGGTCGTCGACGAGGCCTCCGCCGCCGTGGAGTTCCACGACTTCTTCGAGCGGCACTACGCCGAACTGGCTCGCCTTGCCCACCGGTTGACGGGCGAGTCGGACACGGCCGACGACCTCGCGGCGGACGCCCTGCTCGCACTGTGGCACCGCTGGGACCGGGTGCGCGCGGCGGACCACCCGGTGGCGTACGCGCGCGGTGTGGTCGCCAACCTGGCCCGCAGCCGGATTCGCAGCGTGGTGCGCGAACGCAGACGGATCACGCTGTGCTGGTCGCAGGGCGAGGACAGGACCGAGAACCCCGACGTGCCCGGCATGGTGGACGCCCAGGAGGCCCTGCGCGAACTGCCGTTCCGCAAGCGGGCGTGCGTGGTTCTGCGCCACGCCTTCGACCTCTCGGAGAAGGACACCGCGCTCGCCCTCGGCGTCTCGGTCGGCACCGTGAAGAGCCAGACCTCGAAGGGCATGGCGGAGTTGCAGCGGCGGCTGGACTCCGGACGAACGCCCCCTCGCCGGTGACGACCGGGGCGGATTCCAGGGGGCGTTCGCGTTCGCGTCCCCGGTCAGTCCATCGTCGCGCCGATCGTGGTGCTTCCCGTGGTCAGGAACGTGGTCACGGGCAGTGAGCCGTTCGACTGGCGGGCGTTGTACGTCGTCGTGGCGCTCGTGGAGAGGAACGCGGGCGTCGAGATTCCGGAGTCCCAGTTGTTGCCGGCCGAGACGACCGAACTGCCCTTGCTGACCGTTCCTGAGCCGTTGCTCACGGCCAGGTTCTTGCCGAGCCTGGCCGCGCCGGTCGCGAAGTAGTAGCCCCACTTGGCGTTGGCGTAGGCGGTGGTGCGGTTGATGACGATGGCGCCCTTGTTGCTGTTCTCGGTGAAGCCGTTGCCCGCGTTGTCCCAGGCCGCCGAGTTGTTGATGACGTGGGCCACCACCTCGCCGTCGCCGCCGAGTTTGTAGCCGTTGCCGTCGCCCGCGAACGCCGAGTCGGACCAGCGGTTCTTGCCGTTGCCCATCGCCCAGGTGTGCTCGATGGTGACCGGGGACGAGAACGACCAGAAGTCGAGCCCGTCATCGGAGTTGTTGTAGAGGCGGGCCCCGGTGACCAGGTTGCCGCTGCCGGAGCCGAACTTGATGGCGACGCCGTCCGCGTTCTCCCCGTGGGTGGCGGCGTCGTAGTTGCCGTAGGAGTCGATGTTCCGGACGGTGTTGTTGGTGGTGCTGTCACCGGTGAGCGTGAAACCGGAGTCGCCGCCGTTGATCGTCTTGATGTTCTCCCAGACCGTCGAGGCGCACGACTGGCAGACGACCGCGCTGTCCGGCGAGTTCTGGAAGGTGATGCCCGAGACAGTCCAGTAGTCGGCGGTGAGCTTGAAGATCCAGTCGCCGTCGGGGAGGTTCGAGCCGTCGATCTTCACCGTCTCGGAACCGTAGGGCTGGAGGTGTACGCGGCTGGACGACGTGCCGTTGGCGGTCGACTGGAGGGTCGCCGTCGGGTAGTAGGTGCCGGCGCGCACCTGGATGACCGTGCCGGCGGCGGCGTTCTTGATGGCGTCGGACAGGTCGGTGGTGTTGCTGACGACCACGGTGGCGGCCTGTGCCTGGGTGGGGATCACGGCGAGTCCGGCGCCGAGAGCGAGAACTGCGCCCAAGGACAGAGCGGTGCGACGGGACATGGGTGCGGGCCCTTTCGTCGAACGGTGCGGAGATTGGTGTGGGTGGTGACGTGGTGCGGGTGGTGACGTGGGGAGCGGGGACGTGGGGGAGGGCACGGCGTGGGGAGAGCGGCGGTTACAGGACCGAGTCGAGCCAGGCGAAGACCTCGTCCTGCTGGGGCGCGGTGAACACGTGGCCCAGTTCGGGCCAGACCTTGGTGCGCAGGTGGTCCCCGGCGTGCTGTGAGCGCCAGACGGCGCGCAGCTTGTCGTACGCGACCCGCACCCCCTCCGCGGGGAACAGCGAGTCCTGGGCGCCGTGGAAGAACAGCATCGGCCTGGGTGCGGCGATGCTCGCCACGTCGGGGAAGTCGAGGTGCCGGGCGAGCCCCGGGTGGAGCATGCAGTAGGAGGACTGGCCGCGCAGGATGTTGTTGCCGGGCACCATGACCTCCTTCAGCCCGGCCATCCAGCACACACTCGCCGCGGCCGCGATGTCGTCGCTGAGGGCGGCCGTCTGCCAGGCGCGGAAGGCACCCAGGGAGAATCCGACGGCCGCGACCCGGCGCCGGTCCACGCGGTCGAGGCCGGCCAGGAAGCGTGCGGCGCGCACGTCCTCGCGGGCCATGAGTCCGGCGAGCGACGAACCCAGGTTGAGGAAGTTGCTTGCCAGGGCCTGCTGTTGCTCGTAGGTGACCGGCCCGCGGTCTCCCCAGCCGAGCGCGTCCAGGGCGAGGACCACGTATCCGCGCCGGGCCAGTTCGTCACCGACGAACCGTCCGCTGAAGTAGCGGTCCGCCCAGGCCTGCGCGGAGGCCAGGCGCGTGTCGTCGTCCCGGGGCCGGACCAGTTTCTCCTTCCCTATGTCGAACTTGGCGCCGTGGTCGTGGAGCAGGAGGACGGCGGGGAAGGGGCCGGTGCCGTGCGGGGTGAGCAGGGCGCCGCGAACCCGCTCGTACCGGGTGAGGGAGAGGGTCACCGACTCGCGCGTGTATCCACCGGCTTCGGGACGATCACCGGACTCCCGGTCGTACGAGGGGTCGTACGGGGTGTTGTCCCGCTCGACGAACAGGTGCTCCTCGACCTTCGAACGCGCCGTCCGCCGCCACATGCGGAAGTCCCGGACCGGGGAGGTGCCCCAGGCGAGCGGGAAGCGCAACTCCTCCTTGAGGAGCGGGTGGAAGTCGGGGAGGTTGCCCTCCACGATGCCCGTGGTCTGCGCCGCGGGCGCGGCGGCATGGGCCGTGGACGCTCCGGCTCCCACCGCGCCGAACAGCGCCGCCACCGTCGCCCCCGCGCCCACGCTCGCACCCGCCACGAACCTCCTTCGGTCCAGGAGGCCTGGGGGATTCGGAGGTCCCGGGGGCGACGGCTCAGATCCGCCGCTCATACGGCCTCCAGTCCCCGAGATACGCCTTGCGGGTGTGCGCCGCGGCCTCGGCGCGGGTCAGTTGGGGCCGGTTCGCGGGGTCGGTGATCTCGGCGCCCGGGCCGCTGTTGCGGTACTCGGCGAAGCGCTGGCTCTGCCACGGATAGGTGTCCGACATGTTGGTGTACGGCTCCACCGCGTCGATCCCGGCACCGAGGCGGGTCTCGCGCACGGTCAGCATGGGCCGCGCGGTGGTGTCGGAACTCGGCACCCAGGGCCGGGCCACCTTGTAGAAGGCGTCCGGGGCCTCGCTCGTCACCCGGCTGTCCGTGACCAGGTATCCGCGCGGATTGGCGACCGCGGTCGAGGGGGCGAAGACGAAGCCGTACGGGGCCGCGGTGCGGTCCGTGCGGTTCAGGGTGCGGAAGTGGCAGTGCTCGAACACGGCGGTGGCCCGTCCGAACACGAAGTCCACGTCCCCCTCGGCGTAGCAGTGCGCGAAGTACTGCCGGGCGAAGACGCCGAGCGCCATGGAGTCGGCGTACAGCGTGTCCTGGTGGCCGAGGAACCGGCAGTGAAGGAACGCCGACCGGTCGCCCTGCACCTTGAGGGCGACGGCCTGGGTGCCGGTGATCTCGGGGTGGTCGGCGCGCAGCCAGTCGTTGGAGAAGGTGAGGTCGCGGGCGGTGAACCCGTCGGCCTGCACGGTCGTGGTGGCCGAGCCGGTCGTGCCGTAGGTGCCGCCACCGGGTTTCGGGGTGCCGTTGGCGTTGTCGTACACGATCACGACGTCACGCGCGTCCTCGGAGGCGCCGAGCCAGGTCATCTCCGTGAGGGCGGGGCCGACGGCGACCGTCTCGCGGTAGGTGCCGGCGGCGATGACCAGCGTGTACCCGCTGTATCCGCCCTCGTTCACGGCGTTCACGGCGGCCTGGATCGTGGTGTGGTCGCCGAGGCCGCCGGGGTGGACGTACAGGGTCCGCCCGTCGAGCCGGGCGGCCGGCGAACCGTACCGTCCGAAGGGGGAGCGCCCGCGCGCGTGGGCGGTGCCGCCTGCCCCGAGTGCGAGCGCGGCCCCGATGCTCGCGACCACGAAGGACCGCCTGCTGGTCGTTGTCGGAAGGGTCGTTGTCGGAAGGGTCATGGTCAGCGGACCTTTCCGGCGCCCGCGCGGCCGTCGACGATGCCCGGCACGGCACGCGGGGGGTCGACCTTCGTCCGCAGGGTGGGCGTCCACCCCGCGCCCGACTGGAGGGTCTCCGCGGGGATCTCCGCGTTGTGGACGGCGATGAGGTCGGTCCGCCTGCCGTTGACGTAGTTGTTCTCCGCGGTGAGCGGTGCCTCGCTCCACTTCTTCAGGGTCTTGGCGGCGCTGACACCGGCCGGCAGCGAGAACGCGTTGTCCGACGCGTACAGCTGCGAGGAGGCGCCGACGCCGAACGTGTAGCCGTACGGCTGTCCCTCGGTCACCACGAAGTGGTTGTTGTACGCGTCGACCTGCCCGAAGCGGACCCGCGGCGCCCGCTCGACGATGCCCTCGAACCTGTTGTGGTGGAGCGTGACCTTGAGCTTGCCGGTGTCGGTCGCTCCGGCGCTGTCGCTGTTGCCGATCAACATGGTCTTGTCGTGGTCCTCGACCGAGTTCCAGGACACCGTCACGTGGTTGGCGCCGCGCACGATGTCGAGCAGGCCGTCGTGCTGCTGGTAGGTCCGGCCGAAGTACGTGGGCAGGGTGCTGTCCGGGTAGCGGCCGTCGGTCAGGGTGTTGTGGTCGACCCACACATGGGTGGAGCCGTACACCACGACCGCGTCGTACTCGGAGTTCCAGGCGCCGGTGTCCGTGTCGGTCGGGTCCCACTGCGGGAAGCAGTCCAGCGGGGCCTCGATGGTGAGGTTGCGCAGGATGACGTTGTCGACGCCCTTGATCTGCAGGCTGCCGCCTCTGATCCCGGCGCCCTTGCCGACGCCGACGATGGTGGTGTTGGCGGGGACCTCCACCTTGATGGCCTTGTCCTGACTGGCGGCGGAGACGGCACGCAGCCCCTCGGGACTGTCGGCGGGCTCACCGGACAGGTCCGTGTCCAGGCCCCAGTTCTCCGGCGAGTACTTCTCCAGGTAGGCGTCGAAGTCGTACCCCGGCGCCGCGAAGGACGCACACCCCTCGGCGACCGGATCGATGACGCCCTTGACCTTGATGATCTTCGGCGCGTCGCCGCCGGCCTGCAACGCGGCCTTGAACTCGGCCCAGGTGGCGACGGTGCGGACCTGCCCGGCGGTGGCGGCGGCACCACCCGTGGTACCGGCCCCCTCCGACCCCCACCCGTCACCGACGGCAAGGGTCTCCCGCCCGAGATCACGGACATGGGGCTGAGCCTGGGCAACGGCCCCGGTGAGGCCAAGAACGAGAACGGTGCAACCAACGACGGATGTCCTGACATGGGCATGCCATATACGAGTACGCATAGGTGCGATTCCTTCCAAGCGGTGAGCAGGTCAACTGCTGCTTTTGGGGGCGCGGGGAACTGCGCAATCTTTTGGCTTCTAGGGGCGCGGGGAACTGCGCGATCAGCCACAACGGACCCGCACGGACGCACGACCTTCCCGACGCGGCGGCACTACGACTCGGGCCACCTGATCCACGACTCAGGAATCACTTCGTCGAGCCGCCGAACATCCCGCGGCCCGACCACCCGACGCCGCAACAACTCCCCCGCCACCATCCGGGCCACCGCGATGGCCCCCGGCGGATTGAAATGCGTGTTGTCCTGCTCGGCATCGGTCCAGTTGAAGTACTTCTTCGTCTCCTCGACACCGAGTTCCTGCCACAACGCGATCGACAGGGCCTGGATGTCGAGCAACGCCACCCCCTCCTCCTCGGCGAGAGCCCGCACCGCGGGCGGATAGTCGCCGTGGGTCCCCACGGCATTCCCGTCGGCGTCGAACTTCCGCCGCTCCACCGACGTGGCGAGCACGGGCCGCGCCCCGCGCGCCCGCGCCCCGTCGACGTACTGACGGAGACAGTCCTGGTACGTCGTCCACGGCTCGGTGTACCGCGTGGGATCGGCGATCTTGGAGTCGTTGTGCCCGAACTGGACGAGCAGCAGGTCGCCGGGCCGGAGAGCGGCGAGAACGACGTCGAGACGCCCCTCGTCGATGAAGCTCTTCGAACTGCGCCCGTTCACGGCATGGTTGGACACGGCCGGCCGGTCGTGCAGGAAGAACGGGAGCGCCATGCCCCAGCCGGTCTCGGGCGCGGCGTCGGCGTACTTCTGGGCGGCGGTGGAATCACCGGCGATGTAGAGCGTGCGTTCACGGGGCCGCCCCTGCGAGGCGGCGACGGCGGGCCCCGTCGCCGCGACGGCGAGGGGAACGGCGGCGAGCGCCACGGTGGTGACCTGTCTGCGGGTGAGGGTCACGTCGGTGTGCCTTTCAGGCGAAGGGCTCGGTCCGGGTCCTTTTCAGGGGCGCGGGGAACGGCGCAATCTTTCAGGGGCGCGGGGCTGTGACATGTGCGGCTACGCCGCGGGGCGCGACCAGCCACAACGGACCAGCCGTACGGCGGCTCGTACCAGCCGTACGACGGCTCGGCTCCGTACTAGCCCTTCTGCTCGTTCCACTCCGCCTGCGCCTCGTTGAGCTGGTCGGCCAGGGTGTCCAGGAAGTCCTTCGCGCTCAGCGAGCCGTTCAGGACCTTCTGGAAGGCCGGCTCGTTGTCCGTCTTCGAGATGGTGTTCCAGTCCGGCAGGTAGTACGGCAGCTGGACGATCGTGGTGGAACCGTCGGTCAGCGCCTCGGCGGCGAGCTTGGTCGGCTCGGCCTCGGAGACCCACGCGTCCTTCCCTGCGTCGTTGTTCGACGGCACCTGGCCGGCCGACTCGTTGAACTTGGAGTTCTGCGCCTTCCCGGTGACGAACTCGATGAACTTCCAGGCGGCGGCCTTGTTCTTGGAGCTCTTGAAGATCCCCAGTCCGTCGACGGGGTTGGAGACCTGGACCCGCTTGCCGCCGGTGCCGGCCGGCTGCGGAATGCCGCGGAACCTGTCGGCGCCGAACGCCTTCACGTGGTCCTGGTAGGAGCCCAGGTTGTGGTTGAGCATCCCGATCGTGCCGGAGTCCCACTGGGCGACCATCTTGGTGAAGTCGTTGTTGAGGTCGGCGGCCGGGGTGACCTTCTTGAAGAGGCCCGCGTACTTCTCCAGCGCCGCCACGTTCTTCGGGTCATTGACCGTGGTCTTCTCGTTGCCGGCGTCCCAGAAGGACGTGATGCCGGACTGCCCGTACATCGCGTCCAGCGCCTGCGCGATGGAGCCGGCGCCACCGCGGATGGTGTAACCGAAGGCGTTCTTGTCCTTGTCGGTGAGCTTGTCGGCGGCCTCGTAGAACGTGTCCCAGGTGGTCGGCGCGTCCAGGCCCGCCTTCTTGAACAGGTCGGTGCGGTAGTAGAGGACGCCGTTGTTGGCGGAGGTCGGGACCGAGTACAGCGTGCCGTCACCGCCGCCGGCCGCCTTCAGCGACTTGACCATGTCCTCGTTGAGCTTGCCGTTCAGGGAGGACTTGGCGAGGCGCTCGTCCAGCGGCTCCAGCGCGTTCTGCGCGGCGAAGCCCGCGAGCATCGCCGCGCCGACACCGCCGACGTCCGGCAGCCCTTCGGCCTGGATGGAGGTGTCGACCTTGGACTGGTACTCGGTGGCGGCGATCGGGACGTACTTGACGTCGATGTCCGGGTTCGCCTTCTCGAAGTCGGCGACGATCTCCTTCCACACGTCGGTGCGCACACCGCCGTTGTTGTCCCAGAAGGTGATCTCGCCCTTGCCGCTGCCGTCCGCGCCCTTGTCACCCGTCGCACCGCTGCCGTCGTCACCGCAGGCGGTGGCGGTCAGCGCGAGTACGGCGCCCACGGCGACGGCGGCGACGGAGTGGCGCGCTCCTCTGCTGCTGCTCCTGCGCATGCTGCTCTTCATGATCGGCTTCATGATCGGCTCTCTTCTCCTGGATCGAACGAGGGTTGTGTCGCAGTCGAGTCGTGCGGCTGTGCGGTGATGCGGAACCGCGTGAACGTGGCCGCCCCGGCGTGTCCCGCGCCGGCGGGTGCGACCCCGAACAGGCCGAGCAGGGCGCCGACCCAGCGCCAGGGAGTGGCCGCGAAGACCTGCCCCGAGGGCTCCCAGCCGGCCCCCAGGTCGTAGGAGAAGCGGCAGCGCGCCCCCGCGCCGGCCTCGATCCGCAGCCGGACCCGTCCCTCGGGTGCCGTCCGCGGATGTGCGGCGTCCCGTTCCCGCTCGGCGACGGACTCACCGAACCGGTGCACGAGGTGGACCGTCCCGTCGGCCCCCCGTTCGAGCCCGATCCAGCTGAACGCGTCGCCCAGCACGGTGAGTCCGGCCCGTGCGCCCGGCTCCTGGGCGTCGAGCCGCAGCTCGGCCTCGACGACGCAGGGGGTCCCGGGCAGCCGCTGGGTGAGCACGCTCGGCAGCTTGCGCAGATCGTGCGCGTCCGCCGACCGCAGGCAGGTCAGCCGCAGTCCGTCGCCGGAGTGCTGGGTGGCCCAGCCCTCCTGCGGGTTGGCGGTCCACTGCCACTGCCGCCCGAACCGCCCGCCGGGGAAGTCGTCGTCGGTGGCGGGCGCGGAGAGCGGCTGCCGCGGCAGACCGGGCTTGCGGTGTACGGCGACGGGGGTGCCCTCGTCGCCGATGACCGGCCAGCCGTCCTTGCCCCAGCGCATCGGCTGGAGGTGGACCACCCTCCCGTACGCGCCCTTCTGCTGGAAGTGCGCGAACCAGTGCTCGCCGGACGGGGTGGTCACCCAGCCGCCCTGGTGGGGGCCGTTGACGTCGGTGTCGCCCTGCTCCAGGACGACCCTCTCCTCGTACGGTCCGAAGAACCCGCGCGAGCGGAAGGCGCCCTGCCAGCCGGTCTCCACGCTGCCCGCGGGGGCGAAGATCCAGAACCAGCCGTCGTGCCGGTACAGCTTCGGCCCCTCCAGCGTGAACCAGCCGGGGATGCGGTCGCCGTCGACGATCAGCTCGCCTTCGTCGAGCAGGCCGGTGGCGTCGGGCCGCATCCGGTGGCCGGTGAGCCGGTTCTTGATGCCGGCGCGGGACTTGGACCAGCCGTGCACGAGATACGCCTCGCCGCTCTCCTCGTCCCACAGGGGGCAGGCGTCGATGAGCCCCTTGCCCTCCTTGACGAGGTGCGGGCGGGTCCAAGGGCCGCGTATTTCGGGCGCGTTGACCTGGTAGATGCCGTGGTCGGGGTCGCCCCAGAAGATCCAGAACCGGTCGTCGTGATGCCGCAGCGCGGGTGCCCAGACACCGCAGTCGTGCCGCGGTGTCGCGAACTCTTCCGCGGGTTCGAGGCGTTCGAGCGCGTGGCCGACGAGGGTCCAGTTGACCAGGTCGCGGGAGTGCAGCAGCGGCAGGCCCGGAGCCCGGCCGAAGCTGGAGGCGGTCAGGTAGTAGTCGTCGCCGACGCGCAGCAGGTCGGGGTCGGACCAGTCGGCGTCGAGGACCGGGTTGCGGTACGTGCCGTCGCCGAGGTCGGAGGTGAAGCCGGGTGCGGATGCGGATGCGGATGCGGGTGCGGATGCGGGTGCGGGGGCGGAGGCGCCCTGGCCGTTCATGCGCTCACCGCCTTGCGGACGAGCGCCGCCGCCTCGCCCCGGTCGAGGCTGCCGTCGGCCACCACGGTGACGACCCGGCGTACGACGGTCTCCCCGGCCGGGACCGGCAGCCGCTCCTCGTGGGCGAGCGACGAGCCGACGCCCGGATACTCGGTGGTGCGGACGAACCAGGGGTCGCGGCGCGTCCGGTCCGTGGCTCCGGCGAACACCAGCGTCCAGGTGGCGCCCGCGAGCGCCACCCAGCGGGCGCGCGCGCCGTGCACCGCGTCCTCGCCCTCGGTGTCCGCCGTGAACACGACGGGCGGCTCGGCCTCCTTGCGGGCCCGCCAGAAGAAGCCGCCGTAGGCCGCGCGGGGCCGGCCGTTGGTCGCCGGGCTGCCGATCGACAGGGGCCCGGAGGTGGTGTTGGTGAGCGAGAAGGTGAAGTCCAACGCCCAGGCGGTGTCGGTGAGTTCGGTCGCGGCGACGGTACGCCGTTCCCGCAGCAGCTCGGCCCCCGCGGCGATCCAGCGCAACTCCTCCACGAAGCCGTCCGGGTCGCGCAGCTGGAACGCGGCGTGCCGCTGGGTGCCGTGGTTGTCCAGCTCGGTCGGCCCCCGGTCGCGTACGTAGGTGCGGCCGCCCCAGAAGTTGTGGCCCTCGACGTCGGGAACGGCGACACCGACGCCGAGGTGATGGAGGTGGTCGGCGGGGCTGAGCTCGGTGACTGCCGTGCCGGCCAGGGTGGTGACGGGGTGGAGGTACGGACGCGGTGACAGCCTCGGCGCCAGTTCGGGCCGGGTGAGGTAGCGGCCGACCGGGCGGCCCGCGACGCGCAGGACCAGCGACTCGTCGTTCATCAGCTGCTCACCTCTTTCGGGAGTGCCCACGAGACGCCCAGCTCGGAGTAGAGGGCGAGGGTGTCGGCGGCGGCGGCGACGAGCCCGTCGACTCCGCGCACGACCCGGCGGTTCTCGTCGGCTTCGAGGTACCAGGCGTCGTCGGGCAGCGCGAGGGGGTCCGGTGCCTGACGGATCGCTTCGACGACCTTCATGAAGGCACCGGTCGCGTCGGGCGCGACCAGCAGCTCGGCCCGGCCTTCGAGGTGCTCGACCAGGTTCTCCAGCAGGTCGGTCCTGCCGTACGTGAACTCCTGCGGGCCGTGTCCCGAGCGCTGTACGAGGACGCGGTCCTGCTTGTACCAGAAGGTGATCCGGCCGGTCGTGCCGTGCACGAGGACGTACGGCTCGCCGGGGTGTTCGGCGCACAGGGTCGCGGCGACGGTGATCCGCCCGCCGTCCACGGTGGTGACGCGGACGCAGGAGGTGTCGTCGGACTCGATGTCGTTGGCGCGCAGCAACTCGGTCTCGATGCCGGCGACGTCCTCGGCGCGGGTGGCGCCGTCGAGCACGAGGGCGGTGGCCACGGCGTGGGCGAGGGGGTTGGTCAGGACGCCGTCGACGACGTCGGCCCCGTGCAGCCGGCGCCGTCCGGCCCAGGGCGCGCGGCGGTAGTACGACTCGGCGCGGCTCCAGGCCCCGGCGCCGCCGACGCCGTACACCCGGCCGATGGTGCCCCGCGCGATCAGCTCGCGGATCGCGGGCACGGCGTGCGAGCCCATCGACTGGAAGCCGATCTGGCAGACCACCCCGGCCGCCGCGACCCCGTCGGCGATGCGGCGGAACTCGGCGTACGACGGAGCCGGCGGCTTCTCAAGGAGCAGGTGTACGCCCCTGGCGGCGGCCGTGAGCGCCAGGTCGGTGTGGGTCGGAATCGGCGTGCAGATCACGGCGATCGCGGCGCCGGTGGAGTCCAGCAGGGCGCCGAAGTCGGCGGACTGCTCCGGCAGGTCGGCCGCCGCACGGAAGCCGCCCAGCTCGTCCTCGGTCAGCGGGGTCAGCTCGCAGATTCCCGCGAGCCGGACCAGGCCCTTGTCCTGGAGACGGCGGAGGTTGTCCAGGTGCCAGCGGCCGTGACCGCGGGCGCCCGCGAGGACGACGGGAAGGAGGGCTTCGGGGGAGGCCGGGGCCATGGAGGAGTTCAGGTGATGAATGGGCTTCATGGGCTTCATGAAAGCGGACCCGGAAGCGGTCCCGGCCCCTGTCTCGGCCCCTGCCTCGGTCCCGGTTCCGGACCCGGTGGTGGCGCTCACCCCTTCACCGCCCCGGCGCTGAAGCCCGTGATCAGCCACTTCTGGATGAAGGCGAAGACGATCACGACGGGCACGGCCGCGATGATGCCGCCGGCGGCGAGTGCGCCCAGGTCGACGCTGTCGGCGCTCATCAGGCTGTTGAGGCCGACGGGGATCGTCTGCTTCTCCTGGTTGCTGAGGAACATCAGGGCGAACAGGAAGTGGTTCCAGGAGTGCACGAAGGCGAAGGAGCCCACCGCGATCAGTCCGGGCCGCAGCAACGGCAGTACGACGACCCGGAACCCGGTGAAGCGGTTGCAGCCGTCGACCCAGGCGGCCTCTTCGAGGGAGTACGGCACGTTCCGGATGAAGCCGCTGATCAGGATGATCGACAGCGGCAGCTGGAAGACGGTCTCGGCGATGATGACGCTGACCAGCGAGTTGATCAGCTGCAGGTTGGCGAAGATCTGGAACAGCGGCACCAGGAGCAGCGCGCCCGGCACGAACTGTGAGCAGAGCAGCGCCAGCATGAAGACGCGCTTGACCTTGAAGTCGAAGCGGGCGAGGGCGTAGCCGCCGGCCAGCGCGACGATCGTGGTCATCACGAGCGTGGCGAGACCGACGTAGACGCTGTTCTCGAAGTACGTGCCGAAGCTTCGCTCGTTCCACACCTTGTCGAAGTGCTCGAAGGTGATGGGCCACGGCACGAGCGAGGACGAGCCGGGCTCGCGCAGGGCGAAGAGCAGGATCCAGTAGAAGGGGACGAGGGTGAAGAGCAGGTAGATGCCCAGGGGCAGGTAGATCTGCCAGCGCGGGGCCTCGTCCCAGGCGCGCCTGCCCTTCCTCGGGCGCCGCGGCGGCTCGTCGGCCACCGGTGCGGGCGCGGCCGGCGCGACGGTGTCGATGTCCTTGGTGATCACTTGTCCCCGCCTCCGAACTTGCTCAGCCGCAGATAGACCATCGAGAAGAAGAGCAGGATCATGAACGCGACGGTGGTCAGGGCCGAGGCGTAGCCGAAGTTGTGCGCGTCGACGCTGGTGTTGGCGATGTAGAGCGGGAGTGTCGTCGTCTCCCCCGCCGGTCCGCCGCCGGTGAGTGTGTAGAGCAGGTCGACGTTGTTGAACTCCCACACCGCGCGCAGCAGCGTGGAGAGGATGATCGCGTCCTTGAGGTGCGGCAGCGTGATGTTGAGGAACTGCTGGAAGCGGCTGGCGCCGTCGACCTCGGCGGCCTCGTAGAGGTCCTTCGAAACGGACTGGAGGTCGGCGAGGATGAGGATCGCGAAGAAGGGGACTCCGCGCCAGAGGTCCGCGACCACCGTCGCCGGGAAGACGGTCGAGGTGTCGGAGAGCCAGCTCGTGCCGTACTCCCCGATGCCCATGTCGGCGAGGTAACGGGTGATGCCGGTCTGGGAGTTGTAGAGCAGTACCCAGATCGCGGAGGTGAGCACACCGGAGACGGCCCAGGGCGAGAAGACCATGGCGCGGCCGAGCGAGCGGCCCACGAAGGACTGGTTGACGATCAGTGCGAGCGCCAGGCCGAGCAGCAGCTGGAGTCCCACCTCGACGACGACCCACTTGGCGCTGAAGACCAGCGTGTCCCAGAACTGCGGGTCCTCGGTGAAGGCGTGCACGAAGTTGTCGAAGCCCGCGAAGCCGTTGCGCCACGGTTTGGTGGGGTTGTAGTCCTGGAGGCTGTAGTAGAAGACGCTCAGCACCGGGTAGGCGATGAAGCCCAGCATCAGCAGTCCCGCCGGGGCGATCAGCAGATACGGGAGCCTGCGGGGCGTCGCCGAGCCGCGGCGCCGTGGTGGTGGCGCGGGCTGCTTCGCCACGGCTGCGGCTTGGGCCATGACTTTCTCCGTTCTCGGGTGTGCGGGTGGAGCCGGTGGGACGGGCGCGCTGTTCTGAGGGCGAGCGATCCTGACGGCGAGCGATCTTGATAGCAAGCGCTTGCACGTACGGTGTGCGGGAGCCGGACCGCGAGGTGCGCGGCTCCGGGGCGGTACGGAAGTACGGGCGGGACAGAAGTACGGCGGTACGGAGTACGGGCGGTTCGGGTCAGCCCGCGTACGGGTCCGGCACCTTGCCGGGCCGAGCCAGGAACTCGAAGTCGCAGCCGGTGTCGGCCTGGGTGATCTGGTCGTTGTAGAGCGCGCCGTAGCCACGCTCGTAGCGCTCGGGCGGCGCGGTCCACAGCGCCCGGCGCCGCGCCAACTCCTCGTCGTCCACGTTGAGTTGGAGAGCCCGCGCTTCGACGTCGAGCGTGATGGTGTCGCCGGTGCGGACCAGGGCGAGCGGCCCGCCGACGTACGACTCCGGCGCCACGTGCAGCACGCAGGCGCCGTAACTCGTGCCGCTCATCCGGGCGTCGGAGATCCGCACCATGTCCCGTACGCCCTGCTTCAGCAGATGGTCGGGGATCGGCAGCATGCCGTACTCGGGCATGCCCGGGCCACCCTTGGGCCCGGCGTTGCGCAACACCAGCACCGTATCGGCGGTGATGCCCAACTCCGGGTCGTCGATGGTGCGTTGCATGGTCCGGTAGTCGTCGAAGACGACCGCGGGGCCGGTGTGCTTGAGCAGGTGCGGCTCGGCGGAGATGTGCTTGATGACCGCGCCGTCGGGGCAGAGGTTGCCGCGCAGGACGGCGACGCCTCCCTCGGCGGCTACGGGGTTGTCCCGGGTGCGGATGACCTCGTCGTTGTGCACCTGAGCGGGGGCGAGCTGTTCGCGCAGGCTGTCGTGGGAGACGGTCGGCCGGTCCAGGTGCAGCAGGTCGGTGATCCGCGACAGGAACCCGGGCAGTCCGCCGGCGAAGTGGAAGTCCTCCATGAGGTATGTCCGGCCGCCGGGCCGTACGTTCGCCAGGACCGGCACCGTACGGGCGATCCGGTCGAAGTCGTCGAGGGTGAGCCGGGCTCCGGCGCGTCCGGCCATGGCGATGAGATGGATCACGGCGTTGGTGGAGCCGCCGAGCCCGAGGACGGTCGTCACGGCGTCCTCGAAGGCCTCCTGGGTGAGGATGTCGGACAACTTCCGGTCCCTGGCGACGAGTTCGACGATCCGCAGTCCCGACGCGGCGGCCATCCGGTCGTGCCCGGAGTCCACGGCGGGGATGCTGGAGGCGCCGGGCACGGTGACCCCGAGCACCTCGGCGGCCGCGGTGAGCGTGGACGCCGTACCCATGGTCATGCAGTGGCCCGGCGAGCGCGCGAGGCCACTCTCCAGCTCGGTCATCTCGCAGTCACCGATGAGGCCGGCGCGCTTGTCGTCCCAGTACTTCCACATGTCGGTGCCGGAACCGAGCACCTCGCCCCGCCAGTGACCGGGCAGCATGGGCCCGGCCGGCACGAACACGGTGGGCAGGTCGACGGACGCGGCGCCCATGAGCAGCGCGGGCGTGGACTTGTCGCAGCCGCCCATGAGGACGGCCCCGTCCACGGGGTACGACCTCAGCAGCTCCTCGGTCTCCATCGCGAGCATGTTGCGGTAGAGCATCGGGGTCGGTTTCTGGAAGGTCTCGCTCAGCGTCGACACCGGGAACTCCAGCGGGAAGCCACCGGCCTGCCACACACCCCGCTTGACCGCCTGGGCACGGTCCCGCAGGTGGACGTGGCAGGGGTTGATGTCGGACCAGGTGTTGAGGATCGCGATGACCGGCTTGCCGAGGTGCTCCTCGGGGAGGTAGCCGAGCTGACGGGTGCGGGCGCGGTGGCTGAAGGAGCGCAGGCCCGACGAGACGCCGCTGCCGTACCACTGGTGACTGCGCAACGGACGGGGCGCGTCCGGGGCTTGCTGCTCCCCCGGCGCCAACGGGCTGCCGTCGGCCATCGGGTCGGTGTCGGTCGTGTCGGTCGTGTCGGTCGTGTCGGTCATCGGGTCGACGTCGGTCATATGGACCACCCCGCGGCGATGGCGGCGACCTCGGCGCGTTCGGACTCGGGAAGCTGCCTGCTCGGCGGGCGGACGTCCCGGCGGCACAGGCCCAGCGAGGCCAGCGCCTCCTTCACGACGGTCACGTTGTTGGCGGAGCCGCCCGCCGCGCGCAGTTCCTCGAAGCGGCGGATCTGCTCCCAGACCTTCATGGCGCCCGCGTAGTCGCCGGACCGAAGCGCTTCGATCATGTTCAGCGAGACGGCAGGGGCGACGTTCACGAGCCCGGAGGTGAAGCCCGTCGCGCCCGCCGAGAAGTACGAGGGCGCGTACGGCTCCGCGAGGCCGGCCACCCACACGAAGCGTTCGAGTCCGGCGTCCCGGGAGAACGCGGCGAAGCGGGACGCGTCCGGCACGGCGTACTTCACGCCGATGACGTTCGGGCAGGCGTCGGCCAGCTCGGCGAGCCGGGCGCCCGCGAGCACCGGGTTGCGGATGTAGGGGACGACGCCCAGCTCGGGGACGGACGCCGCGATCGCCCGGTGGTAGTCGACCCAGCCGCCCTCGGAGACGTACGGGTGCACGGGCTGGTGGACCATCACCATCTGTGCCCCGAGCCCACGGGCATGGCGGGCGGAGGCGACGGCGGTCGGCACGTCGTGCCCGACGCCGACCAGGATGGTGGCCCGGTCCCCCGCCTCGTCGATGGTCAACTCGGTGACCAGACGCCGCTCTTCGGGGCTGAGGGCGTAGAACTCGCCGGTGTTGCCGTTCGGCGTGAGGATGCGCACGCCGCCGTCGAGCAGCCGGCGCAGCAGTGCGCGGTGCACGCCCTGGTCGATGGAGCCGTCCGCCGCGAAGGGGGTCACGGGGATCGCCACCACGTCGGCGAGGGCGGCCCGTTGGGCCTCGAACATGGTCGTGGTGGTCATGGTGGTGGTGGTCGTGGCCGCGGTCATTCCTGCTCATCCTTTCCCTGGGCCTCGGGGAAGGCCCGTTGCACGAATGAGGCGATGTGCGCGTGCAGGGCGCGCGCCGCGCCGTCCGAGTCGCCTCCGAGGGCGAGCCGCAGGATCTCCCGGTGCTCGGCGGCCTCGCGCTCCCAGGACGGGTTGGCGGCCCAGGCGACCGCGGAGACCAGGGCGGCCTGGTCGCGGACCTCGTCGAGCATCCGGCCGAGCAGCGGGTTGCCGCAGCGGACGTACAGGGAGCGGTGGAACTCGCGGTTGGCGAGGGAGCGTTGGGCGGTGTCGGTGGCGGCGTCGGCGCGTTCGAGGGCGTCACGCGCCGTGTCGAGGGAGGAGCCGCGCCGGACGGAGCGCCGCAGCGCCTCCGGCTCAAGCAGCAGCCGTACGTCGTACACCTCGCGCGCCATGTCCGCGTCCACCATGCGCACCGTGACGCCCTTGTACTGGTTCATCACGACGAGCCCGGTGCCGGCCAGGGTCTTGAGTGCCTCGCGCACCGGGGTCTTGGACACCCCGAACTGTGCGGCGATCTCGGTCTCGACCAGGGCCTGTCCGGGAGTCAACTGCCCGGTGAGGATGCGGTGTTTGATCCCTTCCAGCACGAACTGCGTGCGGGAGGGGATCGGCGTGGGCACAGAGGTCATGCGCGCCTCTCGGTGTCGCGGAGCCCCCAGGGGATCGGGGGCTCGCGTATCTGATCTCGCGTATCGCGTCTCATATATGACGTACGAAGTACGACGCGATGAAGCTAGAAGGACCTCTGTGTTTCGTCAATGCTTCCGACAAAACAAATCGGCGCGGTGATCATCGGCGCGGTGATCAGGCGGTGATCGGGCGGTGATCGAGCCGGCCGAGCGACCGGGTGCCCCGGTGGCCGGGTGGGCAGCTCGGTCACCGGGCCACCGGGCCACCGGGTCACCGGGTCACCGGGTCACCGGGTCACCGCAGGGCTCAGCCGGCGACGGCTCCCCACCTCGGGTCCCGCCCGCTCAGTCCGATCACCCGGTCCAGCAGCGGCGCGTCCGCCGCGACGGGCACCACCGGGCCGAAGACGGCACCGCGTGCCGGGTCGTCGGCGGACGGGGCGAGCATCTGGTACGCCGCCTGGAGGGCCGCCGTGTCGGGGGCGTACTCCTGCCCCGTCGCCCGGGCCAGATCCCAGCCGTGCACGACGAGTTCGTCGGCGACGACGAGGCCCGCGACCTCACCGGGGAGCTCCACGCCACCGGCCCGGGTCGCCCCCGTCCACGCGGTCGGCGCACGCCAGGCCTCGGCCAACTCACCGAGTAGTTCGGGCAGTCGGGCACGCCATCCGGGCGTCAGCTCGGGCAGCCGGGAGGAGGGGTCCGTGTCCGTCGTGGCCCCGAGATCCTTGCGCCCGGCGTCCCGGAAGGCGGCGGACAGCCCGACCAGGTGCCCGACCAGATGGCGCACGGCGTACTCCGGACACGGTGTCGCGGCGTCCAGCTGGTCCTCTCGCACCTCCCCCGCGATGCGCGCCACGATCAGGGTCTGCGGCCCCAGGTCAAGGGTCGTCGGGGTGCTACCGCCGTCGCTCATGCTCGGCTCCTCTCGTCAGTGGGTCTTCGCCGGGTAGACCACTCTCCGTACGGAAACTCATCGCCCCCGCGCTCCGCATCGTGCTCAGGAATCTGGTCAGACGTTCGAGCCACCGGAATGCTCGGGGCAACCGGGATACCCGGTGTCGCGGCGCGCGAAGGGGAGCCACGCCATGAAGGCGATCGTTCAGGATGCCTACGGATCAGCGGACCGGCTGGAACTGCGGGACATCGACCGTCCCGTGCCGCGCGACGACGAGGTGCTGGTCGAGATCCGCGCGGCCGGTCTCGGCCCCGAGGTGTGGCACCTCATGACGGGCCGACCCCTGATGGCGCGCGTCGCCCTGGGACTCCGTAAGCCCAAGAACCCGGTACGGGGCTGGGACGGCGCCGGGCGGGTCGAGTCCGTCGGGTCGAAGGTGACCGACTTCAAGCCGGGCGACGAGGTCTTCGGCAACTGCGAGGGCTCGTTCGCCGAGTACGCGCGCGCCAAGGCCTCGAAGCTCGCCCACAAACCGGTCAACCTCACCTTCGAACAGGCCGCCGCCCTCCCCGTGTCGGCCATGACCGCGCTCCAGGCCCTGAGCGGCACGGCCCGCCCCCGCCCGGGCCAGCAGGTCCTCGTCATCGGCGCCTCCGGCGGTGTCGGCTGCTACGCCGTCCAGCTCGCCACGATGTACGGCGCCGAGGTCACCGGCGTCTGCGGGCCCGGTGGCGCGGACTTCGTACGCTCCCAGGGCGCCGCGCACGTCATCGACTACACGGCCGGGGACATCACCGGCGGCCCGCACGACAGCCCGCGCCGCTACGACGTCATCGTCGACAACGCGGGGCAGCGCCCGCTGCCGGTGCTGCGCCGCGTCCTGGCCCCGCGCGGCACCCTGGTGATCGTCGGCGGCGAGGGCGGCACCGCGTTCTTCGGCGGCCTGACCCGCGGCCTGAGAGCCGCCCTGCTCTCCCCGTTCGTCGGCCAGAACCTCCGCAACCTCGTCTCCACGGCCCGCCGCGAGGACCTCCTGGCCCTCAAGGACCTCACCGAGAACGGCAAACTCGTCCCACCTGTCGACCGGACATACCCCCTCGCGGAAACGGCCGAGGCCGTCCGCCACCTGGAGAGGGGCCACCCTCGGGGCAAACTCGTCATCACGGTCTGACGACGCGGGCCGCGCCGCGCCGGGAGGGGAAGTCCGGTGGCCGGCGTTCGGCGAACGCGGACAGGCCCTCGCGGGCGTCGGAAGAGGTGAACGCCTTCTGCCCGTAGAGCGCTTCGCTGTGGAAAGCCTGGTCCTGGGGAAGGTCTCCGAGCCTCAGAACGGCTTCCTTGATGGTGGCCAGGGCCGAGCCGCTGCGTCCGGCGAGTCGGTGGGCTCGTTCGAGCGCGGCCTCCATGAGGTCGTGGGCGGGGACCACTTCGTTGAGGAGCCCGTAGCGCAAGGCCTGTGTCGCGGAGATCCGGTCCCCTTGGAGCATGAGTTCCATGGCCCACGCGTAAGGGATCTGGCGGGTCAGGCGTGTCAGCGTGCCCCCGGCCGGCACCACGCCGACACCGCTCTCAGGCAGTGCGAACTCGGCTGATTCGGTGGCGATCCGGATGTCGGTGGACAGCATGATCTCGAAGCCGCCGCCGAGACAGAGGCCGTTGACCGCGGCGATCACGGGTTTGAACAGCCGGGTGTGCTTCTGGTGAGCGGCGTCCCAGTGAGAGATGTCGAAGCGGCCCTCGGCCAGGGCGGGGATCGACTCCGTGAGGTCCGCACCGACGCAGAACGCACGCTCTCCGCTGCCGGTGAGGACCGCGACGGCGTACGCGTCGTCGTCACGGACCTCGGCGAAGGCTTCGCCGAGTTCGTCGTACATGGCCAGGGTGAGCGCGTTGAGCTTGTCCGCGCGGTCGAACCGGATGATCGCCACATCGCCGTCGCGGTCGAGGGTGATGCCGGTCATCAGATGACTCCTTTGCGGCGAAGCTCGGTGATGCCGTCCTCGTCCAGGTCGGCGAGCGCCCGCAGGACGGCGCCGGCGTGTTCGCCCACCTTCGGCGCGAGCCCGCGCGGCTGAGTGGGCGTGCTGCCGAGTTTGATGGGCGAACCGAACATGCGCAGCTCCCCGAACTCGGGATACTCCACGTCGACCACCATGTCCCGTGCCGCGATCTGCGGGTCCTCGACGACCTCGCCGATGTCCTTGATCGCACACAGCGGGACCGCGTCTCCGACGATCTCCTCCAGTTCCGTCTTCGTCTTGTCCTTGAACCACTCGTGCAGGAGCGGCCGGACCCGCCCCTCGTAGACCTCCGGCGTGAAGCGTTTGGCCATCGTGTCGATCTCGGGGTCGTCGGCGAGCGTGGGCTCCCCGAAGAGCTGACAGGAAAGCCGCCAGAACTTGTCGGTGTAGCCGCCGAAGAACACGTAGCCGTCCTTGCACGGATAGAGCTCGTACGGCTTGACGAAGGGGTGTTCGTTGCCCAGCGGCCCGGGTACCTTGCCGTCGACCGTGTAGGAGACCACGGCGTTCTCGGTGAGGCTCAGTACCGAGTCCTGCTGCGACACGTCGACCAGCTGTCCTTCGCCGGTCTTCTCGGCGTGCCGCAGAGCGGCCAGGATGCCGATCACGGAGTACAGCGTCGCGGACAGGTCGCCGATGATGGTTCCCACGCGCACGGGGGGCCGGTCGGCGAAGCCGTTCATCGACCACAGGCCGCCGGTCGCCTGGGCGCTGTTGTCGTAGGCGGGCCGTCGCCGGTACGGGCCGGTCTGCCCGTAGCCGGAGATCGCCGCATACACCAGGCTCGGGTTCTCCTGGCGCAGCACCTCGTGGCCGACGCCGAGCTTGTCCATGGTTCCGGGCCGGAAGTTCTCCACCAGCACGTCGGCGCGGCGGACCAGCTTCTTGAGCAGGGCTGTCCCCTCCGGGGTGGCCAGGTCGAGGGTCAGCCCGAACTTGTTCCGGTTGAACTGGGCGAAGAATCCGCTGAACTCCTCGCCGGACTCGGACCGCAGCTTGGGCGGAAAGTCCCTGGCGTAGTCCGGGTCCTTCGGATTCTCGATCTTGATGACGGTGGCACCGAGGTCCGCCAGGAGCATGGAACAGAAGGGCCCCGCGACGACGCGCGTGATGTCGAGGACGACGACACCGCGCAACGCCCCCTCGGACAGTCCGCCGGGCAGCATTCCCGCGAGTACATCGTTATTGATCGTCATGTTCCGCCTCTGGTCGCTCGGCCGGTCTCATTCCCCGTCTGTGTCCACCCGGATGCACGCCTCCAGGAGGGTTCCGCAGGAGGGACTGTAGAACTCGTCGATCAGCACACGGTGGCCGTGGGCGCGCGGGCGGACACGTACGCCGTGCTCGGCGAGGCGGTCCGAGGCCACGTGGGTGACCTTGTGCGCGTGCTCGTGCCAGTCGTCGCCGTCGCCGAGGCGGGCGCCGCTGGCCGGGACGTACCAGCCGCCCGGATCGCGGCGGGGTGCGGAGGAGCCGGCGCCGGCTGTGGCGGAGACCTCCACGGAGGGAGCGCTGCCCAGGCGCTGTTCGCGCAGGGTGGCGCGGGTGCGGTGGGTGGCGGTCTCGTCCACCGTGCCGTCGAGGACCACCACGCCGTACACGGACCGGGCCGTGGCGTCGGTCACGTACTCGTTGCGGACGTCGGCGGCGACGAGGTCCGGCTCACGCAGCAGCGGATCTCCGTAGCCGCCTCCGCCGGCGATCCACTGCACCAGCACGTCACCGGAGCGGATGGTCACCGACGCCTGGTTGTTGGCCAGCAGCTCCCGCTCGGCGGCGCCGAGCGAGTCACGGGTGGGCACCCGGCCGTCCGCGAAGGCCTGTGCCACATCGGTCTGCCGCCAGACCTCGTGGCCACTGCCGCCGCCGGGCAGACCGCCGCCGAATCCGTCCGCCACCACCTGGGCGCTGGGCGCGAACACGGTCTGGGTGACCTCCTGGGCGCCGTGCAGGGTCCAGGCGAAACGCAGTCCGAGACCGCCGCGGTTCGCGCCGTGCCCGGCGCTCTCGACGTTGAGCTGCTTCCACAGGTAGAGCACGGGGTAGAGCATTTCGTTCATCTCGACGTCCGGCAGCATGTTGTTGACCTGCGTCATCATCCCGCCGCAGTCCAGACCGTCGCCGTCGGGCTGGGCGCCCGCGCCCATTCCGCCCCCGTCCATGTTGAACAGGACGAAGTAGTCGCCGTCGTCGGTGTTTCCCGCGGAGATTCCGCCCGTCCACGAGTCCGCCCAGGTGCCCTGCGTGCGTTCCCGGATGGTGGCGTCGTCGCTCGCCCGGCATGCGTCGTTGAACAGTTTGGTGACCACGCGGCTGACGCGGGCCCCCGTGGTGAGGTGCCCGTTGCTGATCGGCGCCGGCGGTCGGGGGTTCACGATGGAGCCCGGCTCGGCGATGATGTCGAAGGCCGTCATGACGCCTTCGTTGAAGGGGACGTCCCAGGCGAGGATGGGTACGACGGCCGTGGCGACGCTGCCGACGAGCGCGCCGTAACTGCAGTTGACGAATCCGTCGGTCTGCTCCGCCGAGCCGGTGAAGTCGAAGGTGATCTGGTCGTCCCGCTTGGTCATGCTGCACGCCACGCGGTACAGCTCGTCGACGTGTCCGTTGTGCTCGGTCCATTCCTCGGCGGTGTAGACGCCGTCGGGGATCTGCCGGATGCGGTCGCGCACGACCTGCTCGGCCAGCTGGAAGGACAAGCGGGTGTATCCGTGGAACTGTTCGAGCCCGAATTCCTCGACGGTGCCCAAAAGACGGCGGATTCCAGTGTTGTTGGAGGCGACCAGGCTGCGCACGTCGTTCCAGAAGAGCACGGGCACCCGGACATTGTTGAGGAGGATGCGGCGCACCCACTCCACCGGCTCGCCCTTTTCGAAGATCTTGACGCCGGGCGGGAGCCGCAGGGCCTCGGCGTAGCAGTCGTGGGCGCCGGGAGCGAAGCCACCCGGCGTCATCCCGCCGACGTCGACGAGGTGGGCCTGCGACTGGGCCCAGCCGATCAGCTCGTCCCCGTGGAAGATCGGAGAGATGATGTTGGTGTCGGGCGGATGGCTGGCGCCGGCCGTGTGCGGGTCGTTGCTGATGAACGCGTCCCCGGGGGAGAGCTGTTCGCCCTCGATGACCTTCACCAGGTTCTGTACGGCGACGCTTCCCGAACCGATGTGGAACTGGACGTAGTCCGAGTAGGCGTAGATGCGGCCGGTCGGGTCGAAGAGGGCGGTGTTGAAGTCGCCTGCCTCGGTGATGACCGGGGAGCCGGAAGAGCGGATCATCGCGATGCCCATCTCCTCCACGATGGAGTCCAGGCGCATCCGGATGACTTCCAGGGTGACCGGATCGTACCCCTCGGGCAACGTGTGGGAGCTGCTGGTCATGGTCGTCTCCTTTGACGAGTGGCGAGTGACGAGGTGGCGGCGGTCAGCGGCCGGCGAGGCGCAGCAGGAAGTCACCGCCGGGGGTGAGTTCGACGGTGGCGCCGCTGGGGACGTACACCGTGGTGTCCGGCTCTTCCAGCAGACACGGGCCGGCGGTGCGTCCCTGGGCCGCGAAGCCGCGGTGCACGTCGATCTCCACCCGCTCGCCGGTGAGGGGTTCCAGCACCTCACGGCGGGAGAGCCGGTGGTCCTCCTGCGCTGCGGCGACCGCGTCGACCGCCTGGACGTCACTGCGGCCGATGGCCCGGATCCGGGTGTTCACCAGCAGGATCCCGGCCTCTGTCCAGGCGGTGCCGGCGCCGAACTCCTCCTCGTAGTCGGCGACGAACCGGGCGCGCAGTGTGTCCTTGTCCTCCTCGCCGAAGGTGCCGGCCGGGAGGCGGGTGGTGACCTCGAAGATCTGGCCGACGAACTTCATGTCGGCTTCGCGGTACAGCTCGCGCCGCTCCTGCGGGATGTCCTCGGCCTCGAACCACGCCTGTGCGCGCTGCTCCAGGGCGACGAAGTCCTTGTCCAGGTCCGCCGCGGGCCTGTCCATGGTCCACGGGCTCGTCTGCACCGCTGAGAACACGGAGTCGGCGTGCATGAGGCCGTAGGCGGAGAACACCGCGGCGTTGCGGGGGATCACGACCTCGTGCACGCCCGCCTCGGCGGCGATGCTGGCGGCGAACAGACCGCAGGCGCCACCGAAGCCGATGAGGGTGAACTCGCGCGGGTCGTGGCCCCGGTTCACGGTGATCTTGCGCAGCGCGTTGGACATCTGGGAGCTGGCCAGCCGGTACACGCCCTGCGCCGCCGCGTCCTCGGTGAGGCCGAGCGGCTCGCCGACGTGCTTGCGCAGGGCGGCGCGGGCCTGGTCCTCGTAGAGCGGCACGGCGCCGCCGAGGTAGTAGTCCGCGTTGATCAGACCGAGGACGAGGGCCGCGTCGGTGACGGCCGGGCGTGTGCCACCCTTTCCGTAGCAGGCCGGGCCGGGGGTGGAACCGGCGCTGTGCGGGCCGACGCGCAGCAGCTTGCGTCCGTCGACCCAGGCCAGACTGCCGCCGCCCGCTCCGATGGTCTCGATGTCGACGGCGGTCAGGCTGGTGGGCAGTCCGCCGATCTCGGCGCGGGGAAGGAGACGGAACTCGTCGTCGAGGATGGCTGCCGCGTCCAGGCTGGTGCCGCCCATGTCCGCGGTCAGCACGCGGCGACGGCCGAGCTGCTTGCCCAGCAGTCTGGCGCCGGTGACGCCACCGACCGGACCGGAGTTGAACATGGAGATCGGAGCCTTGCTGGTCTCCTCCACGGACAGGAATCCGCCGTGGACCTGCATGATCTGCACCCGCGCCCGGAGCCCGCGGCTGCGCAGTTCGTTCGCCAGGTGCTCGAAGTGGGAGGCCACCAGCGGCTTCACGGCCGCGTCGAGGGCGGTGGTCACCATGCGCTCGTACTCGCGGTAGACAGGGGTCAGGCTGCTGGAGAGCGTGTACGGGAGATCCGGGTGACGCTTGTCCAGGTACGCGCCGATGGCCTTCTCGTGTGCCGGGTTGCGGAACGACCACAGCAGGCAGACGGCCAGGGCCTCCGCGCCGGTGGCCAGCGCCGTGTCCACGGCGGTACCGATGGCCCGTTCCGTGAGCGGCGCGAGCACGGTGCCCTGCGCGTCCACGCGCTCCGCGACCTCGATGATGCGGCGGCGCTCCACGATGTCCACCGGCGCGGACATCCGGTGCGGATCGCGCTCGTCGGTACGCGCCGAGCGGGCGATCCGCAGCGTGTCGCGAAAGCCCTGGGTCGTCAGCAGCGCCACGGGAGCGTACTTCTGCTCGTCCACGGCATTGGTGACGATGGTGTTGCCGAGCACGAAGCGGTCCACGGCGGCGAAGAACTCCGCTTCGGACATCCCCGCGCGTTCCTGGAGCACGCTCAGTGCTCCGAGGATGCCGGTGGTCACATCCTTCGTCGAGAAGGCCTTGCCGCGGATGGCCCGGCCGCCGACGGTCGCCACGGCGTCGGTGAACGTCCCACCGACGTCGATGCCTACATGAAGCGTCATGCTCGCTGTCTCCTTTGACTGCGTCGGTGCGGGACGCGCCGGCTGCGGAGCTGCGGTCCGTGGAACCTTCGTGGAACCTTGTCCGGTTCCGGGCGGTTCTCGTTTCCTCGGCGCTGTGGTGGACGCTACGTGCGCCAGATCACGGCGGCTATGTATGGTTGGTCCACTATTGATGGGTCGATGATAGGCAATCGGCCCATAGCTGTGAGGGGCGACCATGCCGGAGAAGATCCCCGTCGACGTCGTGGTGAGCCTGCTGCGAGCGGCGTCCGCCGAGCAGGAGGTCGACCTGGAGGACCTGGTCGCGAACGTGCCGGTGTCGCGCGGCGACAGGATGCGCATCAGTCACGAACTGCGTTCCCTGCGGGCCGGCTCGGACCGGTGGCGCCGGCGTGGCCAGGAGCTCGCCGCCCTGTTCTCCTCGGCCCGCGAGCTCGCGCAGCTGCGTGACGTGGACGAACTGCTGGGACGTCTCGTCGAACGCGCTCACGATCTCATGGGAACGGACGTCACCTACCTGTCCGAATACGACCAGGACAGCCGTGAGCTCTTCGTCCGCACCACCCTGGGCACCGTCGAACCCTCCTTCATCGGCCTGCGTGTCCCTCCGGGGATGGGGCTGGCAAGCCAGGTGGTCGAAGGCCGCCGGGCCTGCTGGACCTCGAAGTACGCCGCGATGACCCAAGCGCCGCACGACTCCGAGATCGACGTCGCCGTGGCGGCGGAGGGCCTGGTGTCGCTGCTCGGCGTCCCGCTGCTCGCGGGGGACGACGTGATCGGCGTGCTGTTCGCGGCGAACCGGGTCGAGCACGGGTTCTCCCCGGACGAGATCTCTCTCCTCTCCGCGTTCGCCGACCATGCCGCGGTGGTACTGCAGACCGCCAGGCTGCTCGCCCGGTCCCGGCAGGCCGCCGAGGAGACCCAGCGCGCCTACAGCGAACTGGTCGGACATCTCGAAGCCAGAGACCGTGCGAGCGAGGTGCACAGTCAGCTCACCAGCCTGGTGCTCCAGGGCGGTGAGGCCCACGACGTCGCCACGGCTCTCGGCCGCGCCCTGCGCTGCCAGGTCGTCCTCCTGGACATCGACCACCTCGACGGGCCGGTCGCCGACGCGGTCGACCGCAGCCGCGGCAGTGGCCGGTGCGCTCCGGTCGGGGACGGTGTGTACGCCGTCGCCGTACTCGCCGGCCCCGCCCTGCTGGGTGCGCTCCTGCTGCGACCGGGAGAGGTCGAGTTCGGCCCCGTGGAGCTGCGCACCGCCGAACGGGGCGCCCAGATCACCGCTCTGCTCAACCTCAAGCAGGACGCCATGGCCGAGGCTGAGCAACGAGTGCGCAGCGACCTGCTGGCGGACCTGCTCTCCGATGATCCCGAACGGCGTGCCGACATCGCGACGCGGGCCCAGGCCCGGGGAGTGCGGCTCGACGGGCTGAACTGCGTGGTGGTGGTCTCACTCCCCGCCGAACTGCGCCGGGAGGCCGTGCGCGCACTGCGCCGGGCCAGTGCGCTGGTCGGCGAGCACGCGGGCCATGTCATGGCGCTGACCACCGACCCCGACCCGGGTGACGCGAGCGCGTCCGTCCACGCCACCGTCGCCCGCGCGGTCCGCGCGCCCCTGCTGAGCGTCGGCGCGGCCTTCGCGGACTCCGCGATCGATCTGCGGGCCCAGGCCGACGCGGCGGCGGCCTGCGTGTCGATCCTGCCAGCGCTCGGCATGGACGACGCCGCCGTCACCGTCGACGAGTACCTTCCCTACACCGCGCTGTTCGGCCCCGGCGAGGCACGGGTGGCCGCCTACGTACAGCGGGTCATCGGGCCTGTCCTGGCCTGGGACGCCGAGCACGCCGGCAAGATCCTGCCGACGCTGGCCGCCTACCTGGACAGCCGTCTCAGTCCGGTCGCCACCGCCCGCGCGCTGCACCTGCACAAGAACACCGTGCTCCAGCGCCTCGAACGAGCGGCGGATCTTCTCGGTCCCGGCTGGCAGGAGCCGGACCGCCTTTTCCGGATCACGGTCGCGATCCGCCTCGTCAACCTGACCAAAGGCCCATAAAGAAGTGCCCCGCAGTGGATGATCGGTCCATTCCCGCCGGGTTCGGTGCTGACTAACGTCCTGTGTCGTACCGCAACCACGTCGAGGTGGAAGAGGCGTCATGCCACGAAACAGCCGGATCAAGGGCCTGCGGGATCTGTCCGTCGAAGCCCGACGCACAACGGTCGCCGAGGCTGCCGGCATCGACGCGGGGACGATCGCCGCGTTCGACCCCGCTCACGGCCTCACCACCAAGGTGGCCGACCAGATGATCGAGAACGTGGTGGGGATCCTGGGGGTCCCGCTCGGGATCGCGACGAACTTCGTGGTCAACGACGTCGACGTGCTGGTGCCGATGGCCACCGAAGAAGCGTCCGTCGTGGCCGCCGCGAGCAACGCGGCGAAGATCGCACGTGTCCACGGCGGGTTCACGACCTCCTCGACCACTCCGGTGATGCAGGCCCAGGTCCAGATCGTCGGCGTCGCCGACCCGGAGGCCGGCCGCGTGCGGTTGCTGGAGGCACGCGACGAACTGATCGCTCTCGCCGACGCGCAGGACCCCGTACTCCTCGAATTCGGCGGTGGCGTACGTGACATCACCATCCGCCTGGTCCCCTCTCGCGCCGGCACCTACGTCGTCGCGCACCTTCAGGTCGACGTGCGTGACGCCATGGGCGCCAACGCCGTGAACACCATGGCCGAGGCCGTGGCCGCCCGTGCGGCGGAGATCGCCGGAGGGCGCAGCCTGCTGCGGATCCTCACGAACAAGGCCGATCTGCGCCTCTCGCGCGCCCGCGCCGTGTTCGACGCGGCCACGCTCGGAGGCCCGGACGTGGTCGACGACATCGTCCATGCCGCCGCCCTCGCCGAGGCCGATCCCTACCGGGCCGCCACGCACAACAAGGGCATCATGAACGGCATCAGCGCCGTCGTCCTCGCGACGGGCAACGACACCCGCGCCGTCGAGGCGGGCGCCCACTCCCACGCCGTCTCGCCCGCCGGGCACTACACCTCGCTGTCCCGCTTCGAGAAGGATGCGCGGGGCAACCTCACCGGCACCCTCGAACTGCCCATGCCCGTCGGTCTCGTCGGCGGTGCGACCAAGGTCCATCCGGCCGCACGGGCCGCGCTCTCGCTGCTGGGGGTCCGCACGGCGGCCGAACTCGCGGAGATCATCACCGCCGCCGGTCTGGCGCAGAACTTCGCCGCACTGCGCGCCCTGGCCACCGAGGGCATCCAGCGCGGACACATGTCCCTGCACGCCCGCACCATCGCGTCAGGCGTGGGTGCCACAGCCGAGGAAGTCCCCGCTGTCGTGGCCCGGCTGATCGAGGACAAGAAGGTCCGGGCCGACCATGCGGAGACGGTCCTCGCCGCACTGCGGTCCGGCCGATGACCGAGTACGGGACCCAGCCGCTGCCCGGCCTCCCGCGGGCCGTCACCATCTGCGAGGTCGGGCCGCGCGACGGCCTCCAGAACGAATCCGCCCAGGTGGAAACCGGCGTGAAGGTCGAATTCATCGACCGACTGGCCGACGCCGGGCTCACGCTCATCGAAGCAACCAGCGTGGTCCACCCCAAGTGGGTCCCCCAACTCGCCGATGCCGAGGAGGTGTTGCGCCGTATCGGGCCCCGGCCCGGGGTGCGCCACCCCGTGCTCGTGCCCAACCAGCGAGGGCTTCGGCGAGCCCTGGACCTCGGGGTCACCGACATCGCTGTCTTCGCCTCGGCGACCGAGAGCTTCGCCAAGGCCAACCTCAACCGCACCGTCGCCGAGTCGCTGGAGATGTTCGCCCCCGTCGTCGGCCGGGCCCGCGAGGCGGGGATGGGAGTGCGCGGCTACCTCTCCATGTGCTGGGGAGACCCCTGGGAGGGCTACGTGGCACCGGCACAGGTCGTCGCGGTCGCCACCAGGCTGATCGCACTCGGCTGCACGGAACTCAGCCTCGGCGACACGATCGGCGTCGCCACCGCCGGACAGGTCCACGCCCTCCTCGACGCACTGACGGCTGCCGGCCTCCCGATCGGCGCCCTCGCCGTGCACTTCCACGACACCTACGGCCAGGGACTCGCCAACACCTTGACCGCTCTGCGGTACGGGGTCACCACCGTCGACACCTCCGCGGGCGGTCTCGGCGGGTGCCCCTTCGCCAAGAGCGCCACCGGCAACCTCGCCACCGAGGACCTGGTGTGGCAGCTCAACGGACTGGGCATCCACACCGGCGTCGACCTGGACAAGCTCGTCGACACGAGCACCTGGCTGGCCGACCGGCTGCGGCGCCCCAGCCGCTCCGCCGTCGTACGGGCCCTCAGCAACAACTGACACGGACGGCACGCTCTCTAGGGCACTTGCCCGATCCCCGCCCCGGGGCCTTAGCCCCACCATGACCAGGCATGACAGAACAACCAGCACGAAGAACACGGGCGGCCCGGCCGACACGGCCCGCATGGCCGGCCTGGGCCGTGGTCCGCGTCCTGCGCGACCGCAACGCCGCCCTCTACCTCGGCGGAGTCGTCGTCTCCGGATTCGGTTCGTCGGCGATGTGGCTGGTGGCCGGGATCTGGGTGAAGGACCTGACCGGCTCGGACGGCCTGGCCGCTCTCTGTGTCTTCGCCCTCTGGGCGCCCACACTCGTCGGCCCCGCCCTCGGCGCCCTCGCGGACCGCACCCGCCGCAGACCTCTGCTGGTGTGGACGAACCTGGGCCTGGGCCTGCTCCTCCTCCCCCTCCTCGCCGTCGATTCGCCGGGCACCCTGTGGGTCCTGTTCGCCGTGCTTCTCGTCTACGGGGCGGCGGGCGTCGTCCATGACGCGGCTGAGTCGGCGCTGGTGGCCTCAGCCGTCGACCGGCAGCTGCTCGGTGATTTCAACGGCCTGCGCATGACCGCCAACGAGGGCATGAAACTGGTCGCCCCGCTTGCCGGAGCCGGCCTGTACGCGGCGTACGGCGGCGCCCGCGTCGCACTCCTGGACACGCTCACCTTCGTCCTTGCCGCAGGCCTCTACATGCTCCTGCGTGTGCACGAGCCGGAGCCACGTCAGGCAGGGTCCTCTGCCGACTGGCGCGCTCGAACCGCCGAAGGCGCCCGCTACTTGTGGAGCCACGCCGCCCTGCGTCCGCTCGTCCTCGCCGGTGGCACGACGATGCTCTTCGCCGGGCTCAACGGCGCGACGATCTACGCGGTCGCGGAGGGCCTCGGGCACTCCCCCGCCTACGTGGGGCTCCTGTACGTCGCGCAGGGCGCCGGTTCGGTGGCGATCGGCCTGGTCGCGGGACCGCTCCTGCGCCGCCTCGGCGAACTCCGTTTCGCCGGGTACGGCATCGCGCTGACCGCCGTAGCCGTGGCGGCTCGCGCGCTGCCGTACGACGCGGTGGCCCTCGCCTCGGCCGCGGCGGTCGGCGTCGGGCTCCCCTGCGTCCTGGTCGCGGCCCTCACCGCGGTCCAGCGGGAGACCCCGGACGCCCTCCTGGGCCGTACGGCGGCGACCGCGGGCACGCTGCTGTTCGCGCCGAACGCGGTGGGACTCGCGCTCGGCGCGGGACTGGTCGAACTCCTGCCGTACCAGCCGCTGTTGGTGACGCTCGGCGTCACCCGGCTGGTGACCGTCCTGCCGCTGCTGCGGCGTCAGCCCAGCCGCGCCAGCGCGTCCGCCACGAGCGACAGGTCCTCGTCCGACGCCAACCCCGCGTGATAGAGCCGTAGTTCGGTGGCGCCGGCTCCGGCCGCCCGCGTCGCGTCCTCGAAGAGCGTCGCGGGGCTGCCTCCCATGCCGCGCACCACCGGGAAGTTGGCCGCCAGCACGGTCCTCCCGGTGGCATGCCCGGCGAAGGGTGTCAGCAGGCCGGGCCCCGCGCCGCATGGTACGACCACGCCGTCGGCGACCGTCAGGATGTGCCCGGGATCCACTCCGGCGTTCGCACCCACGTGGGAGGAGTCCGGGTCGGCGTGCAGCAGGATACGGAAGCCCTCGGGTGCCGCCGCGCGTACGGCGCCGACGACGTCCGTCTGGAGGGAGCGGGCGACGGAGTCCCGCCACGCGCGCGTGGCCGTCGCGAGCTCGCCGCCCAGCAGCTCCTCCACGGCCTCCCAGCCCCCGGCTGGGGTCTCGCCGCGCCACACGGGTTCCAGGGCGCGCCGGACCGCGCCCGCCAACTGATCGGGGACCAGCCCCAGTTGCGTATAACCGTCGCGGCACGAGGGGCAGAAGCACAGCGACATCAGGTACGTCCCGGCGTCCCCGAGCGCCACGCCCGCCGTCTTGTCGTGGGCGTGCAGATGCGGGAGCCCGTACCAGCCGAGGGACTCCAGTTCCGTGCCCGCCGCCCCGGGCCGCAGCGCCGCCTCCACGGCCAGGTCGGTCAGGTACGCGCGCGTGCCGGGCTGCGCGACGCAGGGCGCCCAGGGATAGCGGTCCCCGTAGGCGTTGACCACGGAGGTGGCCGGGAACTCCTCGCCCATCCGGGAGTTGTGCGCGAGGACCACCCAGGTGTGCACGTCGAGCCCCGCCTCCGCGAGCGCCCCGGCGGCCTGCCCGTACGCGTCGCCCGGCGCCCAGTCCCCGGCGGCGTACGGCCGCAGCCCGCGCCCCTGCCAGCGCCCGGCGTCCATCGGGTAGAGCACGGCCGCGTGCGGCGCGGTGACGATGCGGTGCCGGGGGTGTCGGGGAGTAAGGGCGCGCGTGGAGTGGTATGCGGACGCGAGCGTCGCCTGCCGCACACCGAGCCCGGCGATGCGCTCCGCCGCGTCGGGATCGCCGTTGACGTCCCACGGATAGACGAACGCCGACGCCCTCACTTGCCCTCCTCCACGAGCGCGGGGCCCTCCGCAACGAGCGCGTGGCCCCGCTCGATGAGGCGGCCGAGCTGCTTGATGTGCTCCTCGGCCGGCTCGTGCAGCGGCGGCCGTACCTCGCCCACGTCGAGCCCCCGCAGCCGTACACCCGCCTTGACCAGCGAGACGGCGTACCCGCGGCCCTTGGCGCGCAGTTCGACGAGGGGCCGGTAGAAGCCGTCGAGCAGCCGGTTCACGGTGGCGTCGTCGCCGGAGCCGAACGCCCGGTGGTAGGCGAGCGCGATCTCGGGGGCGAAGCAGAAGACGGCGGAGGAGTAGAGCGTGATGCCGATGCCGCGGTAGGCGAGGCCGGTGAGTTCGGCGGTCGGCAGCCCGTTGAAGTACAGGAAGTCCCCCGGGACCTCCGACCGTACGGCGCTGACGACGCGCTGCATGAGGTCGAGGTCGCCGGTGCCGTCCTTGAAGCCGATGACCCCCTCGGTGCGGGCCAGCGCCACCACGGTCTCCGGGGTGAACACGGCGTTGTCCCGCTGGTACACGACGATGTCGAGCGAGGTGGCGGCGGCCAGTTCCGTGTAGTGCCGCAGCAGCCCCTCCTGCCCGGCGACCACGAGGTACGGCGGCATGGCGAGCAGCCCGTCCGCGCCGGCCTCCTCGGCGAGCCGCGCGTACCGCACCGCGAGCGCGGTCCCGTATCCGGCGCCCGCGACGACGGGCACCCGGCCCGCGGTCTCCTCGACGGCCGCCCGCACACAGTCCTGGAACTCCTCGGGCGTGAGCGCGTGGAACTCCCCGGTGCCGCAGCAGGCGAAGACGGCGGCGGCGCCTGCCTCGACGCCCCGCCGGACGTGCTCGCGGTAGACGTCCAGGTTCACGGCTCCGGCACGGTCGTACGCCGTGACGGGGAAGAACAGCGGCCCGCTGGGGACACTGAGTCGAGCGGCGAGGGGGGCTGACGACACGGGCTCTCCCTAGAGCATCACGCACACGCCACCCGTGCACGTTTCTGATTGGTGTCCATATCTCTGAACACTTCCACGCTAAAGCGCCCTCTTGGGCCGGTCAAGCGGGCAAACCCGCATTCCCCTAGCAATTCCTGGCGCAACAGACGGCCGGAAACGCACGGAAGGGGCAGCGGTTCTCGCCACTCCGCGCGACACTTGACGCGACCGGCGGACGCTCCTTAGCGTGTCCACAAGTGTGAACGACGTACTCGGATACGGCTGCGCAGACGGCTGCTGATTCTAGGAGACCAGAGGATGCCCGCTCCCGGCACCGCTCCCCGCACCGCTCCCCGCACCGTTCTGCTCACCGGTGCCGCCGGCGGCCTCGGCACCCTGATGCGGGGGCTGCTCCCCGCCTACGGCTACACGCTGCGCCTGCTCGACGTGCGCCCGATCGAGGGCGAGCCGGACGCGATCACCGCGGACCTCGGCGACAGGGACGCCCTGCGCGAGGCCGTCCGAGGCGTGGACGCCGTCATCCACCTCGCGGGCATCTCCCTGGAGTCCACCTTCGAGAAGATCCTCAAGGCGAACATCGAAGGCACGTACAACCTGTACGAGGCCGCGCGCGAGGAGGGCATCGGACGTGTCGTCTTCGCGTCCTCCAACCACGCGGTCGGCTTCACCCCGCGCCCCGAGGGCGAGGCACCCCACGGACCGGGCGCCCTCATCCCCATCGACACCCCGCACCGCCCGGACACCTTCTACGGTCTCTCGAAGGCGTTCGGCGAGGACCTGGCGCAGTTCTACTGGGACAAGCACGGCCTGGAGACCGTCTCCGTACGCATCGGCTCCTGCTTCCTGGAGCCGACCAGCGTGCGCATGCTGTCGGTCTGGATGAGCCCCGGTGACGGCGCCCGCCTCTTCCACGCGGCCCTGACCGCCGAGCACGTCGGGCACAGCGTCGTCTACGGCTCCTCGGCCAACAGCCGCCTGTGGTGGGACCTCTCGACCGCCCGCGCACTGGGCTACGAGCCGCAGGACGACTCGGAGCAGTACGCGGAGAAACTGATCGCGGATCAGGGCGAGTTGGACCCGCGGAACCCGGACCACGCCCACCTGGGCGGCCCCTTCGTGACCAGCCCGCCGATGTGGCTCTACTGACGCCCCGCTGACGCCCCCACCGACGCCCCCACTGACGCTGCCGGCCGACCGCACCGGACCCCGCCGGCGCTTCCGGCCACGCCACACGAACGGTCTCACAGGACGGACGGGCACCGAACGGGCCCGTCCGTCTCACCATTCGGGCATGCCTGATGCCCGAATTCCGCTTCGCCGCAGGTCCGACGCGGGCAGCCACGGCGTCGAACGGGCGCATACGGGCGTCATCGGGCCCGCAACAGACCTGGTCAGTGGCGCGTGCCGGCTGTAGAACTTCCCCCATGGGTCGCACGGGCCCGAACGGGCAGTACGCAAGGGAGCGGAAGCGGGTGTCGGGCATGAGCGCGGAAGAACGACAGCGGGAAATCGTGAAGACCGCCCGCCGCACCGGCGCCGTCGACGTGAACGAACTCGCGGCCGAACTGGGCGTCGCCAGGGAGACCGTGCGCCGCGATCTGCGCGCCCTGGAGGACCACGGCCTCGTCCGCCGCACCCACGGCGGCGCCTATCCCGTGGAGAGCGCCGGCTTCGAGACGACGCTCGCCTTCCGCGCCACCAGCCACGTACCCGAGAAGCGGCGGATCGCGGCAGCCGCGGCCGAGCTGCTCGGGGACGCGGAGACGGTCTTCGTCGACGAGGGCTTCACCCCCCAGCTCATCGCCGAGTCACTGCCCCGGGACCGGCCGCTGACCGTGGTCACCGCGTCCCTGGCCACCGCGGGCGCGCTCGCCGAGGCCGACAACAAGACGGTGCTGCTGCTCGGCGGCCGGGTCAGGCCCGGCACGCTGGCCACGGTCGACCACTGGACGACGAAGATGCTCGCGGGCTTCGTCATCGACCTGGCGTTCATCGGCGCCAACGGCATCTCCCGCGAACACGGCCTCACCACGCCCGATCCAGCCGTCAGTGAGGTCAAGTCACAGGCGATCCGGGCCGCGCGGCGCACCGTGTTCGCGGGCGTGCACACCAAGTTCGGCGCTGTCAGCTTCTGCCGGTTCGCGGAGATCAGCGCCCTGGAGGCGATCGTCACCAGCACGTTCCTGCCCGCCTCCGAGGCCCACCGCTACTCGATGCAGGGCCCCCAGGTCATCCGAGTCTGACGAAAGAGTCCGAAACCGCAGCCGACCCACTCCCCTTCCCCACTCCCCTTACCCCGCTCCCACTACAGAGGCACCGCACTCCCTCAAGCCATCCCATTTGCACTGATACATCCAGGAGTGATCCATGCGAACCCAGAGCCGACGGAGGCCGCGCGCGATGTTCGCCGCGGCCGCCGCAGGGACGCTGCTCGCCCCGCTGCTCTCCGGCTGCTGGGCCGGGGCCGGTGGGGCGGGCTCCGGTGGCAACTCCATCAACGTCCTCATGGTCAACAACCCCCAGATGGTGGAGCTGCAGAAACTCACCGCCGCCCACTTCACCAAAGAGACCGGCATCAAGGTCAACTTCACCGTCCTGCCGGAGAACGACGTCCGCGACAAGATCAGCCAGGACTTCGCGAACCAGGCGGGCCAGTACGACGTCGCCACGCTGAGCAACTACGAGATACCGATCTACGCCAAGAACGACTGGCTGCACGAGATGGACTCGTACGTCGCGAAGGACCCGGCGTACGACGAGCAGGACGTCCTCAAGCCCATGCGCCAGTCCCTCACCGCGGACGACGGCAAGCTCTACGGACAGCCCTTCTACGGCGAGTCGTCCTTCCTGATGTACCGCAAGGACGTGTTCGCGAAGAAGGGCCTGACGATGCCCGACAACCCGACCTGGACCGAGGTGGCCGACCTCGCCGCCAAGGCCGACGGCGCCGAGTCGGGCATGAAGGGCATCTGTCTGCGGGGCCTGCCCGGCTGGGGCGAGATCATGGCGCCGCTCACCACGGTGGTGAACACCTTCGGCGGCACCTGGTTCGACAAGAACTGGAAGGCGCAGCTCGACTCCCCCGAGTTCACCAAGGCGACCAAGTTCTACGTGGACCTCGTCCGCGAGCACGGCGAGTCGGGTGCGGCCCAGTCCGGCTTCGCCGAGTGCCTGAACAACCTCACTCAGGGCAAGGTCGCCATGTGGTACGACGCCACCTCCGCGGCCGGTTCCCTGGAGGCGGCGAAGTCCCCGGTCAAGGGCAAGATCGGCTACGTGCCGGCGCCGGTCGAGGAGACCAAGTCGTCCGGCTGGCTCTACACCTGGGCGTGGGGCATCCAGGACGCGTCCCGCAACCCCGACAAGGCCTGGAAGTTCGTCTCCTGGGCGTCGAGCAAGGAGTACGAGCAGCTGGTGGGCGACGAGATCGGCTGGTCCAACGTGCCGGCCGGCAAGCGCGCCTCCACATACACGAACGCCGACTACCGCAAGGAGGCCGGCGCCTTCCAGGAGCGGACCAAGGAGGCCATCGAGGGCGCCCGGCCCACCGATCCCGGCGTGCAGCCGCGGCCCGCGCCCGGCATCCAGTTCGTCGGCATTCCCGAGTTCACCGATCTCGGCACGAAGGTCTCGCAGGAGATCAGCGCGGCCATCGCCGGACGCCAGTCCGTCGAGTCGGCCCTGAAGAAGTCCCAGAAGCTGGCCGAGGAGATCGCCGAGGAGTACGAGGGACGATGACCGCGACAACGACAGCCCCAGTGGCCGCACCACCCGTACACACCGTGAAGCGCCCCTCCGGCCGCATGCGCGCCTGGGCGACCCGGGCCCCGCTGCTGCCCGCCCTGATCTTCATGATCGCCGTGACCCAGCTCCCGTTCGTGGCCACGCTGGTGATCTCCTTCTTCGACTGGAACTCCCTCTATCCGGACGCCCGCAGCTTCACGGGCTTCGGCAACTACACCGAGGTCCTCAGCGACGCCGCCCTGCGCAAGTCGGTCTGGACGACCATCCTGCTCACCGTCGCCGTGGTGGTGGCCAGCCTGGTCCTGGGCCTCGGTCTCGCCCTGCTCCTGGACCGCAAGTTCCGGGGCCGCGGCCTGGTCCGTACGCTCCTGATCGCGCCCTTCCTCGTGGTCCCCGTAGCGGCGGCCCTGCTCTGGAAGCACGTGCTCTACAACCCCGAGTACGGCCTGCTCAACGGTCTGCTGCACTACGTCGGCGGACCGGAGCCGGACTGGATCTCCAACACCCCGCTGCTCGCCGTCGAGATGTCCCTCGTCTGGCAGTGGACGCCGTTCATGATGCTGATCCTGCTGGCGGGCCTGCAGAGCCGGGACCACCAGCAGATAGAGGCGGCGGAGGTCGACGGCGCGAGCGCCTGGCAGGTCTTCCGCTACCTCACGCTCCCCCACCTGCGCCGCTACCTCGAACTGGGCGCCCTGCTCGGCTCGATCTACATCGTGCAGAACTTCGACGCGGTCTTCACGATCACGTCCGGCGGACTGGGCACCGCGAACCTGCCCTACACCGTCTACCAGAGCTTCTACCAGGCCCACGAGAACGGCCTCGCCTCCGCGGCCGGTGTCCTGGTCGTCATCGGCTCGATCATCATCGCGACCTTCGCGCTGCGCGTGGTCTCGTCACTGTTCCGCGAGGAGGCGTCCCGCGCATGAGTGCCACCGCCGTACGTGTACGCCCCAGCAGCACCGAGTCCGGCCGACCCGGCCCCCGCCGTCCCAAGGGCAGGGGCCTGGGCCTGGTCGCCTGGCTGGCCGGCATCATCTTCTTCCTGCCGATCGCCTGGATGGCCCTGACGTCCTTCCACTCCGAACAGGACGCGGCGACCAATCCGCCGTCCTTCGGGGCGGCCCTCACCCTCGACGGCTACCGCGAGTTCTTCGGCACGGGCGGCGGCGCGAGCCCCTGGCCGGCCCTCACCAACTCCTTGGTGGCGTCACTCGCATCGACGCTCCTGGTCCTGATCCTCGCCCTCCCCGCGGCGTACGCACTCTCCATCCGCCCGGTGAAGAAGTGGACGGACGTCCTCTTCTTCTTCCTCTCCACGAAGATGCTGCCGGTCGTCGCGGGCCTCCTGCCGATCTATCTCTTCGCGAAGAACACGGGAATGCTGGACAACATCTGGCTCCTGGTCATCCTCTACACCTCGATGAACCTTCCGATCGCGGTGTGGATGATGCAGTCCTTCCTCTCCGAGGTCCCGGTGGCGATCATCGAGGCGGCGCAGATAGACGGCGCCAAACTCCCCACGATCCTCACCCGGGTCGTGGCGCCCATCGCCCTCCCCGGCATCGCCGCCACCTCCCTCATCTGTTTCATCTTCAGCTGGAACGAGCTGCTGTTCGCCCGCGTGCTGACGGGCGTGGTGGCGGAGACCGCCCCGGTCTTCCTCACCGGCTTCATCACCAGCCAGGGCCTGTTCCTGGCGAAGGTGTGCGCCGCGTCGCTCGTCGTCTCCCTGCCGGTGCTCGCCGCGGGGTTCGCCGCCCAGGACAAACTGGTCCAGGGCCTGTCGCTGGGAGCCGTCAAATGAAGGCCGCAGTCATCGAGTCCGTGGGAAAGGCCGTCGTCGGCGAGGTCCCGGACCCGACGCCAGGACCCCGCGAGGTCGTCGTGGAGGTCGCGGCCTGCGGGCTGTGCGGTACGGACCTGCACATCCTCCAGGGCGAGTTCGCGCCCAAGCTGCCGATCGTCCCCGGGCACGAGTTCGCGGGCGAGGTCGTCGGGGTGGGCAGGCAGGTCACGGAGCTGTCGGTCGGCGACCAGGTGGCCGTGGACCCGTCCCTCTACTGCTACGAGTGCCGGTACTGCCGCACGGGCCACAACAACCTCTGCGAGCGCTGGGCCGCGATCGGCGTGACGACGGCGGGCGGCGCCGCCCAGTACGCGGTGGCGCCGGTGGCGAACTGCGTGAAGCTCCCCGAGCACGTACGCACCCAGGACGCGGCCCTGATCGAACCGCTCTCCTGCGCGGTACGCGGCTACGACGTCCTCAACTCCCGCCTGGGCTCCCACGTCCTGATCTACGGCTCGGGAACGATGGGCCTGATGATGCTGGAGCTGGCGAAGCGGACCGGCGCGGCGAGCGTGGACATGGTGGACATCAACGCGCAGCGGCTGACGACCGCGCGGCAGCTGGGCGTCTCGGGGTCCGCCACCAGCGCCGACGAGCTGGAGCGGCCGCAGGGGTGGGACCTGGTGGTCGACGCCACGGGCAACGCCGCGGCGATCCAGGACGGCCTCGGGCGGGTCGCCAAGGCCGGCACGTTCCTCCAGTTCGGGGTGGCGGACTACGCGACCCGGGTCTCCATCGACCCGTACCGCATCTACAACCAGGAGATCACCATCACCGGTTCGATGGCGGTGCTCCACAGCTACGAGCGCGCGGCGGAGCTGTTCGCGACGGGTGTCCTCGACCCGGACGTCTTCATCAGCGACCGCCTCCCGCTGGACCAGTACCCGCAGGCCCTGGACCAGTTCGCCTCGGGCGTCGGCCGAAAGATCGTGGTGATCCCCTAGCGGATTGCGCAGTTCCCCGCGCCCCTCTCAGGGGCGCGGGGAACTGCGCGACCAGCCACAACGCACCCGC
>NZ_LIPP01000009.1 GCF_001418335.1 Streptomyces aurantiacus
GCGCTCAGCCCCCACCGGGCCCGCGGACAACTCCGCACCCCAGCCCACCGCCCCGTCACCCCTGCAGGAGCACCACACAAGACTCGCCCGGCACACTCAGCAACCCATCCGAGCCGGGAGGTTCCACCGGCTCCCACGCGGCCAGCACACGCGCCTGCCGCGTACCCAGCGGAATCGCCGCGCGCCCCGTGCCGAGGTTCACCGCCACCCGGACATCGCCACGGCGGAAGGCGAGCCAGCGGGCGCTCTCGTCGTACGCGACCTTGACGTCCGCGAGATCGGGGTCGGTGAGGTCGGGCCGGCCGTGCCGCAGCGCGATGAGGTCGCGGTACCAGGCGAGCACGCGCGCGTGGACCCCTCCCTGCGGCTCGGACCAGTCGAGACAGGACCGGTCGCGGGTGGCGGGGTCCTGCGGGTCCGGGATGTCCTCCTCGGCCCACCCGTGCGGGGTGAACTCCCGCCGCCTGCCCCGGCGTACGGCCTCGGCGAGCTCGGGATCGGTGTGGTCCGTGAAGAACTGCCAGGGCGTGCCCGCCGCCCACTCCTCGCCCATGAACAGCATCGGCGTGAACGGCGCCGTCAGCGTCAGCGCGGCCGCGCAGGCCAGCAGGCCGGGGGAGAGGGACGCCGCGAGCCGGTCGCCCAGGGCACGGTTGCCGATCTGGTCGTGGGTCTGCGAGTAGCCGAGCAGCCGGTGCCCGGCGACCCGCGTGAGATCCAGCGGGCGCCCGTGCCGCCGGCCCCGGAAACTGGAGTACGTGCCGTTGTGGAAGTAGCCCGCCGTCAGCGTCTTCGCCACCGCCGCGAGCGGGGCGCGGCCGAAGTCCGCGTAGTAGCCCTGCGTCTCACCGGTCAGCGCGGTGTGCAGCGCGTGATGGAAGTCGTCGTTCCACTGCGCGTGAAGACCGAGCCCGTTCTCCTTGCGGGGCGTGATCAGCCGCGGGTCGCCCAGGTCCGACTCGGCGATCAGGAACAGCGGCCGGCCCAGCTCGCCGGAGAGCGCGTCCACGGCGGCCGACAGCTCCTCCAGGAAGTGGCACGCGCGCGTGTCGTACAGCGCGTGCACCGCGTCCAGGCGCAGCCCGTCGAGCCGGTAGTCGCGCAGCCAGGAGAGCGCGCTGCCGAGCAGGAACGCGCGCACGTCGTCCGAACCGGGCGCGTCCAGGTTCACGGCCGAGCCCCAGGGGGTGTGGTGGGACTCGGTGAAGTACGGCCCGAAGGCGGGCAGGTGGTTGCCGGAAGGGCCCAGGTGGTTGTGCACGACGTCCAGGACGACGCCGAGCCCCAGCTCGTGCGCCCGGTCGACGAAGCGCTTCAGGGCCTCGGGGCCGCCGTACGGCTCGTGCACGGCCCACAGCGACACCCCCTCGTACCCCCATCCGTGCCGCCCCGGGAACGGGCACAGCGGCATCAACTCGACGTGGGTCACGCCCAGTTCCGCCAGATGCCCGAGCCGCTCGGCGGCCGCGTCAAGGGTGCCCTCGCGGGTGTACGTGCCCACGTGCAGCTCGTACAGCACGGCGCCCGGCAGCCCGCGTCCCGCCCAGTCGGCGCGCCACGCGTACCGCTCGTGGTCGACGACCGCGCTCAGGCCGTCAGGACCGTCCGGCTGCCGGTACGAGCGCGGGTCCGGCAGGACGGGACCCTCGTCCACCGCGAACCCGTACCGCGTGCCGTCCCGCGCCTCGGCCTCTCCCGTCCACCACCCCGGGCGCCCGGGATCGGGCTCCAACGCGCGCGTGGTGTCCGCGCAGTGGAGCGTCATGCGGTCGGCCTGTGGTGCCCACACCTCGAACTGCACGGACGGTTCTCCCTCGTCTGTCCACCGTGACCTCGCCGGTCCCATGGTGCGTCAAACGAGATCAATTCACCTTCAGATCCTCCTGATCGGACGGCCACAAACGCCCGAATCCGGCCGGGCCCACCGGACGAACGCCTCTGAAGTGCTGTGTTTCCTGGACACTCCGGCCGTGCTGCCAGACAATCGGCTGCGTGACGTCGTCCTCCGAGTTCCACACCTATCCCGCTCCCGCGCGGCCCTCGGACGCCGAGCGGGAGAGGACGCTGAAGGCGTTGCGGGAGGGTGCCGCCCTGGGGAGGCTCTCGCACGACACGTTCGTCGTGCGGATGGAACTCGCGTTCGCTGCCCGTACCTCGGACGAACTCGCCGCGCTCACCGCCGATCTGCGCACCGAGGGCCGCTGGTCCCGGCTGCTGTTCGGCACGGTCGAGGCGGTCTCCGGGTTCACCGTGCGGCTGCGCAGGGCCTGGCAGTCCGAGCGGCTCCCCAAGCTGCTGCTGCCCCGGCCCGAGAACCGGTACCCGCTGCGCATAGGCCGCGACCCGGCCAGCGGGCTGCGGCTCAGCCACGAGACGGTGTCCCGGGTGCACGCCGAACTCAGCCGCCAGGGCGACCTGTGGGTGCTGCGCGACCTCGGCTCGACCAACGGCACCTCCGTGAACGGACGGCGGGTGATCAGCGCCGCCGTCGTCCAGGTCGGTGACCAGGTCAGCTTCGGCCGGATGACGTTCCGCCTCGCGGCGGACAGGTCCTGAGCACACGCCAGGAGCACGCCTCAGCCGGGGGCCGAAGTGCCGTTCGAGTGAGTCGGGGTGGGCCCGAGGGCCCCGTGTGCCGATGCACAGGCAATGACGAACAACCAGAAAGCGACCACGGCGGTACGGGCCTGTCTGCTGGCCGCCTGCGCACTCCTCGTGGCGGGACCGGTGCCTGCCCGGGCGGCGGCGCTCCCGCAGTCGCCCCCGGGCGACTGGCTCTATGTGACGGTCACCCGCGGCGACGCCCGTACCGGTGACGTCCGCTCCGGCGACACCCGCGGCGCCCTCCTGCTCTGCGACCCGCCCCAGGGGCACGCGCACGCCGCACGCGCGTGCGAGGAACTCCGTGCCGCGCACGGCGACGTCGGCCGGATCCCGCTCAAGGAGACCTTCTGCCCGATGGTCTACGCGCCGCTGACCGCCGCCGCGCGCGGCGAGTGGGGCGGACGCACGATCACGTACGAGGAGACGTTCGCCAACGCCTGTGCGCTGACCGCGCGGACGGGGGCGGTGTTCGCACTGCCCGAGGAACCGCACTGACCGCGTCGACGGGGGTCGACGGAGGTCGACGGGGCCGGGCGCACCGACCGGACGGCCTACCTCGACCGGTCCCGGGCGTGCCGCGCCGCGGCCACCACCGTGCGGCTCTGGTGCTCGACCTGGTGGCGCAGGGGCACCCAGCGCGCCCCGAAGTGTGCGGCGAAGGCCTCGCTCCACTCCGCGACGAGGTGCTCAAGGCCGGGCGCGGTCCGGTCGTCGGTCTCCCGCAGGACCCGCAGGAGCATCGCCGCGGCCCGCAGCGGGAGCCGGCGGCCGAACGCGTCGACGCTGCCCACGTGCGCCATCGTGGTGCCCGGGGGCGGCGGCCGGCCCCAGTCGCCGGCCAGCCCGGGCACCAGTTCGAGCGCCCACCTGGTGGCGCGCAGCAGCGGCCCGTCGGGTCCGGGCAGCCGTGGCTGCGCCGCGACGAGGAAGGTCTCGACCTGGTGCGCGTCCTGGAGGAGCCGACGGGCCAGGCCGCGCATCGCCGCCGCCGGCGCCGGATGCGGCGCGGGATCGTCCACCAGGTCGCTCGCCCACATCGGCACCTCGACGACCGCGGTCAGGCCGCCGTACAGGTGGGCCCGGTACCAGGTGCTCAGCCGGGCGTCGTCCGGCATGCTCGGGTACACCAGGTCCGAGCCGGGCGCGGGCATCACATGCACCCCGGGTCCCGAGGCCGGCCAGCCGGCGGCGTCCGAGGCGCCCGTCTCGACCGGGATGTTCAGTTCGGCCGCGGACTTGGTGAACGGCTCGGCGAGGCCCGGGATGTCCTTCGTCAGCTGCACCCAGCTGCCGCCCAGGTCGGTCCCGTGGAGCGTCACCTGGAGGTAGGGGCGCAGCTCGTCGATGACCCGGAAGAGGGCGAGTGTCTCGGACGGCAGCCGGTCGGGCGGCAGCACGGAGGGCGACCACTCGGGCTGCTCGGGACCTGCGGGGCGGAAGAAGCCGAGGTGGTAGTCGAACAGCGTGCGCGGTGCCGGCGTCACATGGAGGCTGGCGCCGTCCGGGTCCGCGCAGAGCAGGAAGTGCCAGGAGGTGTCGTCCCGCAACAGCCGCTCGCGCAGGACCCGTTCGGCCAGGGCCAGCAGGGTGGAGCCGCCGGTGGGTTCGTTGGCGTGGGCGCCCGCGACGACCAGCACCGAGCGCCGGGCGTGGCCCACGGACAGCAGGTGCAGGGGCCGTCCCGCGCGTGAGACGCCGACCTGTCTGAGGGCGCACAGGTCCGGCCGGTGGGCCGCCAGGGCCCGGGCGGAACGGACGAGTTCGCTGACACTGGGGTAGTGCGGCTCCGGCACGTGACTCATTTCCGATGCAGTTCGCCCCGCGTCGAGATCCGCGGTACTCCATAGGCGGGATGACCTCTCACGTACGTGGTGGGGCTCCTCCGGAAGGCGCCCGGCGGCACCGACCGGCGACGGGGGCGGCGGTCCACCCTCGGCCCCGACCTTGCGCCCGTCCCCGTCCCCGGCCCCGGCCCCACCGTCGACCTCGACCTCGACCTCGACCGCGACCTGACTCCTGATCTTGATCTCGTCGAGGGGCGCGGCCGATGGCGGCGCCCCTCGGCTCTGCCGGTCAGTCGCTCGGGGTCGCATCGTTTCCCACCCGCTCCAGCAGCGCCACGGGCAACCGCCCGAAAAGCGTCTCCACGCGTGCGTGCCCCGTGAACTCCTGTCCCGGGGCGAGCAGATCGGCCCATCGCCCGGCGGGCAGCGGCAACTCGGTGTCGTGCCAGCCGCCCTCCTCCTCCAGGCGCAGCGACAGCCGGGTGACGGCCGTGATCACCTCGCCGGAGCGCGTGAACGCCAGACAGTGCGCGGCCCCCTGGCCCCGGGCGGGCAGTGGCTCGTACGCCGCGGACTCGCCGAAGACCTCCGGGCGCCGCCGGCGCAGCCGCAGGGCGGCCCTCGTGAGCGCGGCCTTCTCGGCGGACAGCATGCCCGGGTCCCGCGGCGGGAAGGACACGGGCCGCCGGTTGTCGGGGTCCACCAGGGCCCGGTACTCGCACTCCGTGCCCTGGTACAGGTCGGGCACGCCCGGCATCGTCAGATGGACCAGGGCGGCCCCGAGGACGTTCGCCCGCACATACGGGTCCAGCGACTTCCTGAACTCGGCGACGCGCTGCCCGGGCGCCCCGCACGGGCCCGCCTTCAGGAACGCCGCCACGGCGTCCTCGTACACGGGGTCCTGCTCGGTCCACGCCGTGGCGAGGCCAGCCTCGCGGATGTGCTTCAGGAGCGCGTCCTGGAGGCGTTCCCCGGCGGCGGGGCCGAGTCCGACGGCGGTCTGCCACGCCGCCCAGGCCACCTGCGGGTCCGGCACGCCCGCGCCCTCGGCGACCGTCGCCCCGGTCACCTCCGCGAGCAGGTCGGCCCAGCGCGCGGGGGCCTGGGTGAGCACGGAGATCGCGGCCCGTACGTCGGCGCTGCGCTTCGTGTCGTGCGTGGACAGGACGGTGCCGGTCGCGGGCCAGTCGCGCTGCACGCGCGCGCAGTACGCGTGGAAGACCTCGGGCGCGACCGCGGGCGACCCCGGCTCGCCGCCCACCTCGGTCGCCGACAGCAGCGGTACGTACCGGTAGAACGCCGTGTCCTCCACGGACTTGGCCCGCAGCGCCGACGCGGTCTGCGCGAACCGGGCCCGGAACGCCGTGTACGGGGGTCCTTCGCCGACGCGGCCCAGCACCAGGTCCCGTACGAGGTCGACGGTGTGGGCCTCCTCGGGCACCTTGAAGGCCCCTCTGGCCTCGTCCGCGGCCTGCTCGGTGAGGACCGACGCGGCGTCCCCGGAGGCGTACGGGCGGTAGACCTCCAGGCGGACGAGGAGTTCCCGCAGCGCGGTGCGCAGGGCCCACGGGGCGCGGTCGCGCAGCGCCGGGTCCGCCGACGTGCGGCACAGCCGGTCCGCCTCGCGGGTGAGCCGGTCGACCTCGGCGGCCAGTTCGTGATGGACCACCTTGTACGTGGCCCGCCGCACGGTCGCCTCCCAGACGCCCCCGCGGTCGTCCCGGGGGGCCGCGAACCGCCGGTACTGACCGAGGAGCTCCCCGAAACCGGCAGGGTCGGTGAAAACGCCGTCCACGTGCCGCAGCGCGTCGTAGCCGGTGGTGCCCGCGACCGGCCAGGCGGCGGGCAGCGGCTCGCCGTCCGCGAGGATCTTCTCCACCACCGTCCAGCGCCCGCCGCTCGCCTCGTGCAGGAGGCGCAGGTACGCGTCCGGGTCGGCGAGGCCGTCCGGGTGGTCGATCCGCAGCCCGTCGACCACCCCCTCGGCCAGCAGCTCCAGGATCTTGGCGTGCGTGGCCGCGAACACCTCGGGGTCCTCGACGCGCACCCCGATGAGCTCCGAGATGCTGAAGAACCGCCGGTAGTTGAGGTCGGTGCGGGCCAGCCGCCACCACGCGAGCCGGTACCACTGCGCGTCGAGCAGCGCGGGCAGCGGCAGCTTCTCGGTGCCGGCCCGCAGCGGGAATACGTGGTCGTAGTACCGCAGGACGTCCCCGTCGACCGCCAGGGCGCCCGTCTCCGCGCCCAGCGGCTGCCCGAGTACCGGCAGCAGCACCCGCCCGCCCTGGGCCTCCCAGTCGATGTCGAACCAGCGCGCGTACGGCGAGTCGGGGCCCTCGCGCAGTACCTCCCACAGGGGGCGGTTGTGCCGGGGGGACATCGCCATGTGGTTCGGCACGATGTCCACCACCAGCCCGAGGCCGTGCTCGCGGGCGGTGCGCGACAGGGACCGCAGTCCCGCCTCGCCGCCCAGTTCGTCCCGCACGCGCGCGGGGTCCACGACGTCGTAGCCGTGCCCCGACCCGGGTACGGCCTCCAGGACGGGCGACAGATGCAGATGCGAGACCCCGAGCGAGGCCAGATACGGCACAGCCGCCTCGGCCGCCCCGAACGGAAACTCCGGTTGCAGCTGGAGCCGGTACGTGGCGGTCGGCACGGCGGGGGCGACCGGTTCGGGACGCTCAGGTGTCATGAAAACCTACGTACCCGCGATGCGCGGTTTCGTGCCCCCTCGACACGCCAGCGCTCCGCTCGGGACGCGTTTCCCGGTGTTGCGGGTGCCGGCCCGCTGCGGCCGAGCCAAAAGATTGCGCAGTTCCCCGCGCCCCTAAAACCCAGGGGCGCGGGGAACTGCGCGACCAGCCACGACGCAGCCGCAGCCGACCGAGTACAGCAAGCCAGCCAACCGCAGCCCAGCGGAGCGTTCACGTCGGGCGCTGTAACACCACCATGCTCCGATCCACCAGCTCCAGACGATCCCCCGCCTTGACCTTCCCGCCCGTGCCGGGCTCCAGCCCGCCCGGCCTCGCGGTGTCCACCACCACCTCCCACTGGCGCCCGTGATTGACCGGCACCACGAACTCCAGCGTCTTCGGCGAGGCGTTGAACATCAGCAGGAACGAGTCGTCGCTGATCCGCTCCCCGCGGGGACCCGGCTCCGAGATGGCGTTGCCGTTGAGGAACACCGACAGCGCCCGCGCCTGCGTGGAGTCCCAGTCGCGCTGGGTCATCTCCTTGCCGCCCGGCGTGAACCAGGCGATGTCCGACAGCTCGTCATGGGTGCCCTCCACGGGCCGCCCGTGGAAGAACCGACGCCGCCGGAACACCGGATGCTCCCGCCGCAGCCACACCATCGCGCGCGTGAACTCCAGCAGCTCGCTGCCGTCCTCGGGCCACGGCACCCAGGACAGCTCCGCGTCCTGGCAGTACGCGTTGTTGTTGCCGCCCTGCGTACGCGCGAACTCGTCGCCGTGACTGAGCATCGGAACGCCCTGGGACAGCATCAGCGTCGCGATGAAGTTGCGCATCTGACGGGCCCGCAGGTCCAGCACCCGCCGGTCGTCGGTGTCGCCCTCGGCCCCGCAGTTCCACGACCGGTTGTGGCTCTCGCCGTCGCGGTTGTCCTCGCCGTTCGCCTCGTTGTGCTTCTCGTTGTACGACACCAGGTCGTGCATGGTGAATCCGTCGTGGCAGGTGACGAAGTTGATGGAGGCCAGCGGGCGCCGCCCGTCGTCCTGGTAGAGGTCCGAGGACCCGGTCAGGCGGGACGCGAACTCCGCGAGCGTCCGCGGCTCGCCCCGCCACATGTCCCGTACGGTGTCGCGGTACTTTCCGTTCCACTCGGTCCACAGCGGCGGGAAGTTCCCCACCTGGTAGCCGCCCTCGCCGACGTCCCAGGGCTCGGCGATCAGCTTCACCTGGGAGACGACGGGGTCCTGCTGCACCAGGTCGAAGAACGACGACAGCCGGTCCACCTCGTGGAACTGCCGGGCCAGGGTCGCCGCCAGATCGAAGCGGAACCCGTCGACGTGCATGTCGGTGACCCAGTACCGCAGCGAGTCCATGATCAGCTGGAGCACGTGCGGGGAGCGCATGAGCAGCGAGTTGCCCGTCCCCGTGGTGTCCATGTAGTAGCGGGGGTCGTCGGTGAGCCGGTAGTACGAGGCGTTGTCGAGCCCCTTGAAGGACAGCGTCGGCCCCAGGTGGTTGCCCTCGGCGGTGTGGTTGTAGACCACGTCGAGGATGACCTCGATGCCGGCCTCGTGCAGCGCCCGGACGGCCGACTTGAACTCCAGGACCTGCTGGCCGCGGTCGCCCCAGGACGCGTACGCGTTGTGGGGGGCGAAGAAGCCGATCGTGTTGTAGCCCCAGTAGTTGTTCAGCCCCATGTCGACCAGACGGTGGTCGTTCACGAACTGGTGAACGGGCATCAGTTCGAGCGCCGTGACGCCCAGTTCGGTCAGGTGTTCGATGACGGCCGGATGGGCGAGTGCCGCGTACGTACCGCGCAGTTCCTCGGGCAACCCGGGGTGCAGCATCGTCAGGCCCTTCACATGGGCCTCGTAGAGCACGGTGTGGTGGTACTCGGTGCGCGGGAGCCGATCGTCGCCCCAGTCGAAGTACGGGTTGACCACCACGGAGCTCATCGTGTGCGGGGCCGAGTCCAGGTCGTTGCGCCTACCGGGTGACTTGAAGTGGTAGCCGTACACCTCCTCGCCCCACTCGACACTGCCGCTTATGGCGCGGGCGTACGGGTCGAGCAGCAGCTTCGCGGAGTTGCAGCGCTGCCCCCGCTCCGGCGCGTACGGGCCGTGCGCGCGGAAGCCGTACCGCTGGCCCGGCATGACGCCGGGCAGGTACGCGTGCCGTACGAACGCGTCGGTCTCGCGCAGCTCCACGGCCGTCTCCGAGCCGTCGTCGTGGAGCAGACACAGCTCGATGCGGTGCGCGGCCTCCGAGAAGACCGCGAAATTCGTGCCGGCGCCGTCGTACGTGGCACCGAGTGGGTACGCCTGTCCAGGCCAGACCTGCATGGATGCAACTCTTCCAGTTGTGCGACGCGGCAGAGGTCGACTCCCGCCCGAGTGTGCCCGAAACTGATGGAACCACCTATGACTTACCTCCCTCTTACCTGTCGACCAGTGCATACGCGGTATGCCGATCCAGTGGAACTCGATCGACTCCTAGAGATACAGGGGAAGTAGGGGGAAATGTGCGCACAATAGTGCACCGCCATCTGGGCAAGGTGGTGGCGGGCGCGGCCATAGCGGTCGCGGGGACCGCCGTGATGGTCGGAGTCACCCTGCCGGGCTCGGCGGGCGCGGACGACTCCGGCGGCCGGGGGGCAGGGGAGCAGGCCCAGCAGGCGGCGGGCCAGTCCCAGGCTCAGGGACAGGGCGCCGTACAGCCGGGTGTCGTCGAACAGGCCCCGTCCCAGGGCGACAAGGGCAAGGGGCGCGACCCGCTCACCGACGACGAGACCGAGCGTGTCGAGGACCTGGCGCTCGACCGTCAGCTCCTGCGCGCCGCCGAGGACGTCGAGGGCGACAAGGGGCCGCAGCGGATCACCGTCGACCTCGCCGAACCCGAGGTGAGCGAACTGGACGACCCGGGCGCGCCGCGCCGCGCCGAGGTGTCGTTCTACGACTACAAGGAGGACTCGCTCGTCACGAGGACCGTGAACCTCGACACCGGCAAGGTGGAGGCGACCGACACGCAGCACGGTGTCCAGCCGCCGCTCAGCCGCGACGAGACCGTCGAGGGCGCACGGCTGCTGATCGCCGACCCGCTGGGTGCGGGCCTGAAGGCCGACTACAAGGACGCGACGGGCAAGGCGCTGACCACGCCCGACCAGCTGATGCTCAACAGCATGGTCTTCCGCGCGAGCCCGGGCGGGTCGGCCGCTCTCGCCGACTGCGGTGAGCACCGCTGCCTGCGGCTCTTCGTGAAGGTCAAGAACGGGCCCTGGATCGACAGCCGTGACCTGGTGGTCGACCTGAGCGCCCGCAAGGTCGTCAGGATCGGCTGAGTTCTCACCGTTCACCGTTCCCCGGTCTCCTTTCACCGTTCACCGGTCTCCTTTCACCGGTCTCCTTCGTCGGCTGATCGGCCCCACTTCACCTTTCCCACTTTCCTGCTTGTGCAAGGGAGTCATTTCCTCATGCCCGTAACGCATGTGCCCAGCGGTCCTCCGCCGCGGGGAACCAGCCGCGCCAGAAGGCGGACGGCGGTGGGCCTCTCGGTGGCCGCCCTGACCGTCGGCGTCACGTCGGCCGCGGGACCGGCCGTCGCCGAGAGCAAGGCCGCCCCCGCGGCGGCGGCCGCCGCCGACTGCAGCGCGGCGTACAAGATCGAGCAGACGCTCTCCACCGGCACCACCTGGACGATGTGCTGGCACTACGAGAGCGAGGCCGGGCTCGTCCTGGAGGACGTCTCGTACCAGCCCAAGGGCGAGGCCGCCCCGATACGGGTCCTGTCGAGTGCGAAGCTCGCCCAGATCCACGTCCCCTACGACGACGGCTCGGTCGAGTACGACGACCTCACGGGCTTCGGCTTCGGGCAGGGCCTGATGAACCTCGCCCCCGGCGAGTGCCCCGGCGGCACCATCAAGTCCGTCAAGGTCCCCGATGCCTGGGACCCGGAGCACCCGGACGTCAACGGCCTGTGCACCACGACCCGTTCGCGCGGACACGCCTACCGCATGCAGGGCGACACGGCGAACAAGGTCTTCCAGCAGCAGGGCAAGGACCTGCTCGTCTACACCGTCAACCAGGTCGGCTGGTACGAGTACATGACGGAGTGGCGTTTCCAGGACGACGGCACGATCAACATGAACGTCGGCGCCACCGGCAGCCTCGCACCCGACGACTACGACGCCGGTGACGGCCGCGGCTGGCCGCTCGGCAAGGGCGCCAAGGACTACGCCACCAGCCACAGCCACAACGTCTTCTGGCGGCTCAACTTCGGCCTCGACGGCAACTCCAAGAACAACGTCGAGCAGTACGACTCCGTGGTCAGCCCGCCCGCCCAGGGCGGCCAGGCCCCGCGCAACAAGACCACCCGTACGAAGGTCACCAAGGAACTCGCGGGCGACGCCAAGAACATGCGCTGGTGGCGCGTCGTCAGCACCACCGGCAAGAACAAGGACAAGCACGCCCGTTCGTACGAGTTCGTCCCGGGCGCCAGCTCCCCGTACCCGGGCCGCAGCTTCACCAAGCACGACATCTACTTCACCCAGTACAAGAAGTGCGAGCAGTTCGCCAGCAACAACCTTCGCAACTGCGGTACCGGAGGCGGCAAGTCCGTCGACAAGTGGGTCAACGGGCAGACCATCACCCACCCCGTGGCCTGGGTCAACGTGGGCTTCCACCACATAGCCCGGGACGAGGACCAGCAGCCCATGCCGATCCACTGGCAGGGCTTCTCGATCGCCCCGCGGGACGTCACCGCTATGAATCCGCTCACTCCGCCGGAACTGGCCGACCAGAACGGACATGTAGAAGCAGGTAGTTGAGAAACGACCTGTCCATCCGGCTGCACCGTCCACCGCTCCCGGAGTACCCTTCCTTGATCGTTGGCCGGGGGAGTGCTCGGGGGAGCGGAAGGCGGGTGTGCGGGTGGGTTCCGGAGGGCTGGAGCTGCCCCCTGGTGACGGCGGTCACCAGGGGAGCACCGCAGACGCCCCGCCCGGAGCGGTCTCCCTCGCCCGCCCGATGGAGATCGGAGCGGAGCTGGACTGGGGCGCCGACGCCTGGCGCGAGGTGCGTACGCGCGCCCAGCGGGCCGGGCGTGCCTACATCTGGCTGAACCTCGTCGAACAGCGGCTGCGCGCCGTCGTGGCCGCTGTTCTGCGCCCGATCTACGAACCCGTGCACGGCGAGGACGACTGGGTGGTCGCCGCCGCCGGACCCGCGGGCCAGGAGTGGGTCCAGCGCGCCGCCGCCGTACGCGAAGTCAGCCGTCGCAAGGGCTACTTGCTCGACCCGGCCGACGACAACGTACTGAGCTTCCTCACGCTGCCGCAGCTGCGCGAGCTGATGGTGCAGCACTGGCCGTGCTTCGAGCCGTACTTCGACGAGCGCCGGGACGTCGAACTCGCCCTGGACGAACTGGAAGTCACCCGCAACGTCGTCTCGCGGAACAGGGCCCTGTCCGAGGCGGTCCTGGCCCAGGCCGAGCGCGCGTCCGCGAAGCTCCTGGAGATACTCGGCGCGGGCAGCGACGTACCGTCCGGCCGCCGACTGTCCGTCGACGCCGTCGAGAACCTGGTCGGCGACCGGTACGCGGACGTGGTGGCCGTGCACTCGGACCGGGTGCGGCTGCTGCGGCAGTTCCCCGCCGAGGACCTCTTCGGCGGGGCCCGGCGCCTCGACGCGATCGGTATCGGCCTGAACCTCCTCGTGCAGAACTTCTCGGGCCGACGGCTGGTGCGCCTCGCCGAGTCCGGCTGCCGGGCGCGGCTGCTGTTCCTGAACCCCGCGTCCAGCGCGGTGAAGCGGCGCGAGCGGGAACTGGGGATCAAGCGGGGCGAGTTGAGTCGTTCCGTCGAGATGAACATCCTGCACATGCGCCGGGTCAGGGCCCGGCTGCGCGACCCGGACGCCTTCGAGATCCAGGTCTACGACGAGACGCCCCGCTTCACGGCGTACCTCGTCGACGGGGACGGCTCGGACGGTGTGGCGGTCGTGCAGTCGTATCTGCGCCGGACCCGCGGCATGGAGGCGCCGGTGCTCGTCCTGCGCGGCGGGGGGCGTGTGCTCAAGCCGGACGAGATGGGTGAAGAGGGGCTTTTCGGTACGTATCGCGAGGAGTTCGAGGTGGCCTGGGCGGATTCACGGCCTGTGTCCTGACCGCCGTGCCGATCCCCTCCGCGGCCGGTAAGCGGAACGCGGTCCTCGGATTGTCAGTGGCCCGTGGGATCGTGGAGGTCATTGGGGGAACGCACCACGAAGAAGGGGGCCGGCATGGGTTGGCACGGGGAGTTGCTGATCGGCTTCGACTTGGAGACGACCGGAACCGATCCGCGCGAGGCGCGCATCGTCACCGGGGCGGTGATAGAGGTCCGGGGCGGAGAGCCTGCCGGGCACCGGGAGTGGCTCGCCGACCCGGGAGTCGAGATCCCGGCGGACGCGGTCGCGGTGCACGGGATCAGCAACGAAAGGGCGAGGACCGAGGGCAGGCCCGCCGACGAGGTGGCCGACGCGATCGCCTCGGTACTCGTCTCGCACTGGCGGACGGGCGTCCCGGTCGTGGCGTACAACGCGGCCTTCGACCTGACGCTGCTCTCCGCCGAACTGCTGCGGTACGGACTGCCGTCCCTGCGTGAGCGGCTCGGCGGCGCGGACCCCGCGCCGGTCATCGATCCGTACACGATCGACCGCTCCGTGGACCGCTACCGCCGCGGCAAGCGGAATCTCGAAGCGGTCTGCGTGGAGTACGGCATCCGGCTCGACTCGGCCCACGACGCCTCGGCGGACGCCCTGGCCGCGGCTCGGCTGGCCGCCGCGATAGCCGTCCGCCATCCCAAGGTGGCCGCGCTCGGTCCGGCGGAGCTGCATCGCTGTCAGATCGAGTGGTACGCGCAGTGGGCGGCCGACTTCCAGAGCTTTCTGCGCCGCAAGGGGGATGCGGAGGCGGTTGTCGACGGGGTGTGGCCCGTGCGGGACCTGGCGGACGAACGGGTCTGACCCCGCGTTGCCCTCCGGGCGGGGGCGGGGGCG